>NZ_JBSHNS010000119.1:0-945 GCF_053601635.1 Pontimicrobium sp. MEBiC01747 | reverse complement strand
AACCATTAATACTAATAGCATTAACAGACTTAAAACAACAATTTAAAACCTTCTCTATTTTTTTTAAAAGTAGCCTTATTCTAGTGTTTATTTTAGCATTAGCGCAATGTGCCTCTCCTCCTTTTTTAATAGATAACGAATCGTACTATATACAAACTATAAAATGGTTGAATGAATATGGTTTTGTAAAAGGTTTAACAAATTTACATGTATTCTTAGGGCAAACATCTGGTTGGCATATACTACAGAGCGCATTTAATTTTAGTTTTATCTACGATTCTTTAAATGACATTAGTGGTTTTTGTTTGCTTCTTGGTAACTTTTATGCAATGAGTAAATTGAATCTTTATATAAAATCTAAGAAAAAAAATGCTCTAGATTTAATTATTGGCTTATTCCCATTATTCAATGTGTTTTTCTTTCAGTTTATAAGCGTACCATCTGCAGATATTGCAATTTATGTAATAACTTTAATCGTTTTTCACCAATTTACAACCTGTTTTTTAGTTTATAAAAAATCTACTTTTATAACTCTAGCACTACTTACTATTTTTGCTTCTTTTATAAAGCTTACAGGTGTATTTTTGTTTCTCTTTACTATCATTATTTATCTAAAATACTATATAGAAGCTAAAAAACTTACACTATTAATAAGTGGGTTCGGTGCAATAACATTAAGTTTATTTATCATTAAAAATTTAATACTCACTGGCACTATATTGTACCCACTACATGGTATTATAGAAACAAGTTGGAGTTTACCAGAAACTATTACTGAGTATATCTCAAACTACTCTAAAGCTTCAACTTATAATTTAACTATAGACAATTATAACACAGCTTCAAAAATAAACTTATTTAAGCATTGGCTATTGCTTCCCAAATTAGATGGTATTATAAATAAACTAATGTTATTAATATTATTAATTTTTCCGCTTGTAATAC
>NZ_JBSHNS010000118.1:0-4262 GCF_053601635.1 Pontimicrobium sp. MEBiC01747 | reverse complement strand
GTATAAAACTATTTAAAAATCAGGGATTTAAAAAAATAGGATTAAAAAAAGACTGGAATTTTTATAACGGTCAATTTAAAAACGAATATTTATTTCAACTTATTAATACTAATGTACATTAAAAAAATACTTTTTGCTATAGTTGCCATTGGTTTAGTGGTAGCAGCTTATTTTGCTTATTATGTTTATGGGGTTATGTTTTCTCCTAATACAATTTTTGAAGAAAATACAGTTTCAGTTTACATATCACGAGGCGCCAATTATAATGAAGTAAGAAAAGAATTAGAGCCATTATTAAAAGATATTGAGGCCTTTGATGCTTTAGCAAAACAAAAAAAATATGTAAATAATGTTAAGGCTGGTCGTTATATTATTGAAAAAGGAATGACTAACAATGATATTATTGCCACATTACGTATTAAAAATAAACCAGTTAAAGTGACGTTTAACAATCAAGAAACGATTGAGAAGTTAGCTGGAAGAATAGCAGCACAAATAGATGCCGATAGTTTAGCTTTATTAAAAGCAATGACAGATAAAACGTTTTTAAAAGAAAATGGCTTTAAAGAAGAAACAGCTTTAGGGATGTATATACCAAATAGTTATGAGTTGTTTTGGAATAGCTCAGGTGAAGGTTTTCGTAACCGCATGCTAAAAGAATACAAAGCCTTTTGGACAGACTCTAGAAAAGCAAAAGCTAAAAAACTAAAACTTACAGAAGCAGAAGTTATAGCATTAGCCTCTATAGTCTATGAGGAATCTAAGCAAGCTAGTGAGCAACCGCGAATAGCTGGTGTATATTTAAACCGTATTAGAATTGGGATGCCATTGCAGGCAGATCCAACCATTCGTTTTGCGGCATACAAATTGCCAAAATACAGTAACACCATAATTAAGCGTGTATTAAATGTACACAAAGAAATAGAATCTCCATATAACACGTATACTAATTTAGGATTACCTCCAGGATTAATTGCTATGCCAGACATATCTGCTATAGACGCCGTTTTAAATAACGAAAAACACAATTACCTTTATTTTGTTGCAGATGCTAAACGATTAGGCTACCATAAATTTGCAAAAACATTAGCGCAACATAATGCTAATGCTAGGGCATACCATAAATATTTATCCTCTCAAGGTATTTACAAGTAGTATTGAAAAAACACATTTTACATCTTGTCTTTGCATTAGTGGTATTCTCCGGAATGGCGCAATCTAAACTTAACCTGTTTTTAAAACCTAGCGATACGTTGCATAAGCCAAGGCGTAATGCAGTTGTAATAACAGAAGCTACAGCAGGAGGACTAACGTTACTAGGTTTAAATCAGTTGTGGTATAGCGATTTCGAGCGGTCAAAATTTCATACCATTAACGATAATAACGAGTGGCTCCAAATGGATAAGTTAGGGCATACCTTTACCGCATACCAAGTAGGTAGAATTGGAGCAGACGTTTTACACTGGAGTGGTGTAAATAAAAAAGACCAATTATTATATGGAGCAACTTTAGGTTTTTCTTTTTTAACAGCAGTAGAAGTTTTAGATGGTTTCTCTAAAGAATGGGGATTCTCTTGGGGTGATTTTGCCGCCAATGCATCTGGTACAGGATTATATGTTGGTCAAGAATTATTATGGAAAGAACAACGTATTACATTAAAATACTCTTTTCATAGAACAGGATTTGCAGCACAACGACCAGATAAATTAGGAGTAGGATTACTAGAAGAATCACTTAAAGATTATAATGGACAAACGTATTGGTTAAGTGCAAATTTACATTCGTTTTTTAGGCAAAGTAAGCTGCCTAAGTGGTTAAATGTAGCATTTGGCTATGGAGGAGAAGGACTATTAGCAGGTACAAAAGCAAAACAGATAGAGCTATTTGGACAACACAATAGACGCCGACAGTACTACTTAAGTCTCGATATAGATTTAACAAAAATTAACACTAACTCACACATTTTAAGAACATTATTTAGTATTTTTAATGTAGTAAAAGTACCACTTCCTACGGTGGAGTTCACCGATAAAAATGACATAAAATTTCACGCTATATACTTTTAATTGTATTTTAACGAGTAATTTTGCTATATCATTTTTTTTGTATAATTTTGCACGCTGAAATTTTAGGCTCGCTTTTTGATTAAAACTAGTCTAAGAAATTAAAAATTATGAACAAAAAGAGTAGTGCAAGTTTATTATTACTAGCGATTACAATTTGTGTTTTAATTGTTGTGTCGCTATCAACAGAAGAAAAGTTAAATCATACAGAAGTAGAATATTATTCTACGAAGGGGTTAAATTTAGATTACTCAGTTAATCAAGATGCCTCTAAAGACATTGCGTTTCTGGGAGAGAAAGAAGAAACGTATACACTAGAGCTTGGAAAGTCGTTTTTAGGATTTAAAGAAGCTATAGGGTTTAAAGAGTCTCAAAATAATTATTTCTCAGTTAATACTTTAGGCTATCTAGGTAAGTACCAATTTGGTAAAAGTACACTTAAGTTAATAGGTATTAACAATGCAAGTCTGTTTTTAAAGACGCCAGAATTACAGGAAAAAGCTTTTATAGCTAATACACAGCGTAATAAGTGGGTGTTAAGAAGAGATATTAAGCGTTTTGAAGGGAAGTATGTTAATGGTGTTAAGGTTACAGAATCTGGAATTTTAGCAGCAGCTCATTTGGCTGGGCCAGGAAGCGTAAAAAAATACCTTAGAAGCTATGGGAAAAGAGGTTTCTCAGATGCGTATGGAACTTCAATAAGGTCATACATGAAACGCTTTTCTGGATATGATACATCGGTTATAAAACCAAACAAAAGACCTAAAGTGTCTTTAAAGCTTAAAGCATAAGCATTTTTAATTTTTATGAATTATAAATAAGGTTGGTCTTTTATGAAGGTCAACCTTTACTTTTTTCCATGCGTTTGCAGGCATGGTTTTTATGTATTCGCTAGGTAGCGTAATATCGCAAGCAACACAAATAGCAGTGTTGCCATTTAAAATATTACATAAATCTTCTAACATTTTGTTGTTTCTATATGGCGTTTCAATGAATAATTGCGATTGATTTTGTTCGAAAGAAAGACGCTCTAATCGTTTCAACTCCTGTTTACGCTCACTTTTATCAATAGGTAAATAACCATTAAAAGCAAAGCTTTGCCCATTCATTCCAGAGCCCATCATTGCTAATAAAATAGAGGATGGGCCAACCAAAGGAACTACTTTTATGTTGTTTTCATGGGCAATTTTAACAATATCTGCGCCAGGATCTGCTACCCCTGGGCAGCCTGCTTCAGAGATTACACCAACATTTATTCCTCTTTTACAAGGTTCTAGATAGCTAGGTAACTCACTTACATCTGTAAATTTATTTAAAGGAAATAATGTTAAAGAAGACTGTTGTTTTCCAGAACTTATTTTTTTTATGAATCGTCTGGCTGTTTTTTCGTTTTCAACAATATATGTATCTACCTGTTCTATAATTTTCTTTACAGTTAAAGGGAGTACGTTTAAAGGTTCTGTATCACCTAAAGTTGTTGGAATAAGATATAACGTGCCATAAGAATTATTCATAGTAGTGTATGTTTAGGGGATTTTACTGTTAGTAAAGTTAATGAAAAGAAAATAAATTAAATGGAGACTAGACTGTATAGTTAAAAGAAACATGAGAATCTTTCACTTCTTTCTTAGTCATTACTTTTTAATTTATTGGCTATAATATTACAGGCTTCATCAAGCATTATATAAACATTATTAAATCCTTCCTCTCCTCCATAATAAGGATCTGGAACATCTAGATTTTCGCCAGGAACACTTTCGTTTAAAATTAATTTCACCTTGTTTTTATCTTGGTTATTTCTAGCTAATCGAATAATATTTTTATAATTAGAATTATCCATGGCGTAGATATAATCAAAACGGTCAAAATCTATTGTAGTAAACTGTCTGCCTCTTTGGTTGTTAATATCTATTCCGTAATCTCTGGCTATGGCAATAGAGCGTTTATCGGGTTTTTCTCCTATATGATAATTACTGGTTCCTGCAGAATCAACAAAAAAAGAATCTTCAGGAAGTTTAGATTTTAAAATACCTTCCGCTAGTGGAGAGCGACAGATGTTCCCGAGGCAAACCATTAGTATTTTTGTCATTTAAAAAAGGTGTATTAAACAGATAGTTTTTTAGTAAGATCTTCAACGTATTTTCTAAATTGCTTATCAGTAGAAGATAAGTTGTCTACAGTTTTACAAGCATGTAATAC
>NZ_JBSHNS010000117.1:0-7372 GCF_053601635.1 Pontimicrobium sp. MEBiC01747 | reverse complement strand
GGCTACAGGTTTTTTTCAGTATAATTACCAAAATAAACATGTAAAAAAACTGGTTCTTTTAGGTGCTCCTGCAAAATTTGTAGATGTTTTTAAACGTTATGTAGATATGATGTCTTTTAATAAACGCATCGAAAATGGTTTAAACAACCTCATCGTTAAACGCTTTAAGAAAGAGCCTTCTCATTTTTCTTTAGCCAATTTTGCTAAAACTATAACTACAAAAACCTTGGTAGTACACGATACCGAAGATAAAATTATTCCGTATAACGATGCTGAACTTATTGTAGAACATCATACCAATGCAGAATTTGTTACTACTACTGGTTATGGGCATGGTTTACGTAATGAAGTCGTTTACAAACATATTCTTGACTTCATAAACAGTTAAAAGCGTAACTTTGCAGTATGGAAGAAAAATTAACTAGACTTAATAAATACCTAAGCGAAGCTGGTTATTGCTCGCGTCGTGAAGCCGATAGACTTATTGATGCTGGGCGTGTAACAATTAATGGCTCTGTACCAGAAATGGGAACTAAAGTAAAAGAGAGCGATATTGTTGAAGTCGATGGTAAGTCTATTACCGAACGAAAGTCTGATTTTGTTTATCTCGCCTTTAATAAACCTGTTGGTATTGTTTGTACTACAGACACGCGTGTTGAAAAGGATAATATTATAGATTTTATAAATTACCCTAAGCGCATCTTTCCTATTGGACGATTAGATAAACCAAGTGAAGGTTTAATTTTTTTAACCGATGATGGCGACATTGTAAATAAAATATTAAGAGCCAGTAATAACCACGAAAAAGAATATGTAGTTACGGTAGACAAACCTATTTCGCAAACCTTTATAAAGCGTATGGCTAGCGGTATTTATCTTTCCGATTTAGATAAAACGACTAAACCATGTACAGTAGAAAAAATAGACTCTTTAACCTTTAAAATTATTTTAACACAAGGGTTAAACAGACAAATTCGTAGAATGTGCGAGTATTTAACTTACGAGGTAACCTCTTTAAAACGTACACGTATTATGAATATTCCTCTAGATGTACCCATTGGAGAATACAGAGCGTTTACAGCAGAAGAACTAAAAACGCTTAAAGGACTTTTAAAAGACTCCGACAAAACATTTAACTCAAAGCCTTCTAACAAGAACATACAGTCTGTAAATAGACGCAAACGATAATGCGTAACGTTTTTAGAAACATATCTAATACTAAACGCATATATACTATTATTTTTTTAGTATTAGTAGTTACTATTACTTTCGAGACCGCACAACAACTGTTTTATATAAAACGTTTTAATTTAGGTAACGACGCTACTTTTTTTGGCTTACTAAAAACACAAACTTATCGTTGGTTTATTTGGTTAGGTTTGTCTGCTATTTTAGTATGGTTTGCAAAGCGTAGTGCTACTAAACACACCCTTACTTTACCTCTTTTTATTAACTTTAGCTTGGTTATACTCGGTTTGGTTGTAATTAATGTAATAAGCATCGCGTTTATCCAAATGTTACTTACCGAAACCAAGATTAGTTTATCTCCTTTTATAACAGAATATGTTACCTTTTTTGCTTTTCAAAAAGGCCCAATGTATACTTTGGGCTACATTGCTATTTCTATAATTTTACATTTCTATTTTGTTAACGAACAGCTACAGATAGAAATACAAACGGTAGCAGATTTAAAACAAGAAAACAAAACGCTTTACCAACAATTAAGTACTAAAATTGATGATAAAGCTTCTATTTTAAATATTAAAATTGGAAACAAACGAAAAATCATTCCTGTGGAGGATATTAATTGGATTGAAGCCGACGATTATTGTGTAAAAGTACACACAACCTCTGCACAAACTTATACTATGCGAAGTTCTTTAAAAGCTTTAGAACAAAAATTAGGCGATAACTTTTTACGCGTACACCGCAAAGCTATTGTAAACATGGTATTTGCTAAAGAAATTAATTTATCGCAATCTCCTGTTTTAATTTTAGATAACAACGTGGAAGTTGCAATTTCTAAGAGTAAATTAAAATTGGTTAGGGATTTTGTTGGTTAAGGTTTTAACCTAAATTCTTTTCAAAACACCTACTATCTTTTACATCTGTATATTGACCATAATTAGGGATTAAGGTATATCCGTTTTTTTTATACAGTCCAATGGCTTCTACTTGCCTTACTCCTGTTTCTAAAATACATGTATTATAAGACAGTTCTCTAGCCCATGCCTCTAATTCTAAAAGTAGTATCGACGCGATGCCTTTACCTCTACTTTGTGGAGCCGTATACATACGTTTAATTTCTACTGTATGGGTATTAAATTCTTTTATTGTACCACAAGCTAACGGTATGTCTTTATTGTAAGCAACTACCACGTGTTTTATACTATCTAATTTATTAAACTGATCGTAAAACGCATGATCATCTCCATCTGTTACAGCCAAATAGGCATCTAACTGTTTTACTAATGCTATAAAATCTTTATTTTCAGAATTGGTTCTTATAAGTTTCATTGTTTTACACCTTGTAATCTTTATTTATTTTCAATTGAAACCTAAATGTAATTAAAAAATAGTTTTCTTTTTATTTATTCTATTTCCGTATAAGACCTAATAGCAAATAATTTAATCGCATTTGCTAAACAACAATGGTTTTCTAATATATGCAGCCAATATAGTAGCTATTGGTATTAACATAGCAAGCTCGGCAGGTTTGCCTTTATACATATGTACCAGCACTATAAAAACCATATATAATACTAACATTAAGGTGCCATAAAGCATTGTTTTATTATATAAAAATAGAATAACTCCTACTAGTATAAAAATGCCTGCAATTAGTATTGCTGCACTGTTTTCTACAATTTTACCCGTTTGGCTTGGTTCTAGTAATTTATTTAAAGCATTTGGTATGTAAAACAATAGTATAATTAAAGATGGTAACCATATTAATAGACGTTTAAGTACTTTTTCTGTTTTCACTGTTACGTTATTTTTAGATTTATTTTTCAAATCTATTATATGTTCAGTTACTTACATCTTTAAAACAAGTATGTGTTTATAATTAATTATTAAGCGTTGGTTTATCTGTAATAATCGTTACTCTGTGTTTAGATTACTTCAACTGTTCTACAAGAAAAATCAATTTCTATGCTTGGTTTTCCGAATCCTGTTAAAACTATCAACTTCCCGTAGAACAAGTTGCCTTTCATAAAATAATTAAAAGAATAAATTTCTAGTTCAGAATTTGCGCTTATTAAGATAATTTCTGGTTCTATATGATTAAGTTCACTAAACACTAATGTTTTCTTAAGATGATCTTCTTTATCCTCTTCCCACAACATTATTTCCAATAGTAACTTAGATGGTGATTCTTTTTGAATGTTTATATATTTTAGTACTACATCATGAAATTCTATCAATTCTAAGTTTATAAAATCAATCATTAATTACAAATGTTATTCTGTGTTATTCTCATAGAATAATCTACAAAGACTATAAATACTTACTCCTTATTGAGTTCCTCTTTATTATTTAAAAAAGTTATAAGCTCGGACACCTTGTTAACGACCTTAACTATAATACCTTTTTTATTTACTACTACATGCGTTGGGTATATTTGTAAATTAAGCTTCTTTTCTATAAAATCGTTCTGCTCGGCTACTACATTATAATAAAAGTTTTTTTCTTTTAAAAACACATCTAGTTTAGGCTTAGTATCTATAGCAAAGCTTGTAAATACAATATCGTTTTTTTCTTTATATGTTTCTACTAATCTATTAAGTTCAGAAAATTCAGCCACACAAGGTTTACAGGCTATAAACCACGTTTTTAATATTGCTGTTTTACCTTTTATTGTTTTATTCGAGTGCTGTTTTCCTTTTATGTCTGTAACATTAAACTCTGGAAAAGTTGTTCCTTCCATTTTATAATGTTTTAAAGCTGTTACAGAAACACTTTTAATTGTAGATGCAATTGCTTGGTTAACGTCTTCGCCTAGCTTATAAAGTTTATACTTTACAATTTTAGTATCTGGTTTTAATTGTATTGTTATATAATTCCCAGTAGTTAAAGCTTCTAGAAACTCATTTTTAGATATTACTTCTAAATCTTCGTTAATAGCAATAAAGTCTAACGATAAATTAATTTTATTGTAATGATAGCTCCACCATGTCATATAATCATTTACCAAATCGTTATAATTTACAACAGGGGCTCCAATATCTGTATTTTCAGTTTTAATATTAGTTGTAGGTATTTTTTCTTTACAAGAAGAAAGGGTAATAAATAAGAGTAATATTAAATAAAAATGATTTTTCATTGACTAACAACTTTATTCTACAAATGTAGAGGTTATTTATATTCTACAAACATAGAAAGCAATATTGTTTTAATTTATAATATAATTAAATACCCATAATCTATCATAAAGTATACCGTCAACCTATACCAATTTCAGGTTCTCAACATGAAGCATTTATGCTTTTAAGAGATTATGTGATGTTGAAACAAGTTAAGCATGATGCCGTGTGTAGCATTATGATACAAAACGGACAATTAGAAAATATAATTATAGAGAATATTCTCCTGTAACAATTTGTTATCATTAAACATTAGCTTTTTATTAACGCTTTTTACTGCAAATAGCATGCTTTTTACTGCATTTTATGTAATACACAACTTTCTTTTGCTTTGATTTGAAGTTATAAACAAAAAACGACTATTATGAAAAACACATTACTACTTTTATGTTTAATATTAATTACTTCGGTCTCTGCACAAACAGAAAACGAGCCTTCTAAAGCTTTTCCTTATGGACAACCTCATCCTGATGCTCCTGAGCAAATTAAGGACTATGAGCCTTTAATGGGAGAATGCAACTGTAAATCGACTTCTAGAAAACAAGATGGTACATGGAATGCCCCAGTAGACATGGTTTGGAGGTGGAAATATATTATGAATGGTAAAGCTGTACAAGATGAAACATTAAAAGCCGATGGTGCAAATTCTGGAAGCATTAGACAGTTTATTGCAGATAGTAGCAAGTGGTACGTACATTATTATGCTTCTAAAAAGCCATCGACAACGTTATCGACATGGACTGGTAACAAAAAGGATGGTAAAATAGTATTGTATAAAGAACATAAAGCTCCTAATGGAACAGAGGGGTATTATAGACTATCTTTTTACGATATAAGTAAAAAAGGGTATAAATGGGTAGGTGAATGGGTTGACAAAGCTGAAACTATAACTTACCCTACTTGGAAAATAGAATGTACTAGATCTAAAAAAATATAAAAAATGTCAATTGGAAGTATTATTGCTATAATAGCAGGCTCTCTAACTGCTTTGGTTGTGGCTGCATATTATACCATTAAAAAGAAAAAGAAGTAAGAATTAAATAGTATTTTTATAGGATACTTAAATCTTACATTATGTCTCAACTATCTCCTTTTCATATTGCTATTCCTGTTCACAATTTAGAAGCTTGTCGTACTTTTTATAGAGATGTTTTAAATTGTGAAGAGGGAAGAAGCAGTGAGCATTGGGTAGATTTTAATTTTTTTGGACACCAACTTGTTATCCATTATAAGGCACAAACTAATAACGATGTTGTTACAAATATTGTAGATGCGAAGGCTGTTCCTGTACCTCATTATGGTGTAGTATTGCCATGGGATACGTTTCACTCTTTTGCTGAAAGTTTACAACAAAAAGACATTACATTTATTATAAAACCTTATATAAGGTTTAAAGGTTTAGTTGGAGAACAAGCCACTATGTTCTTTAAAGATCCTTCAGGAAATGCTTTAGAGTTTAAAGCTTTTAAAGATATAGACCAACTGTTCGCCAAATAAACAGCTTATAATATATTTTTTATTTGTTTTTAATTTTTCTCTCTATATAGAAAGGCAAATAAATTAATAAGCAATACGGTATAATAACTAATTGTGCATTAACTATATAATAAGGCCAGTCTCCAAAATAATCTAATACAGAAGCGCCTTCTGGTTTAGCATTTAAATATGAATAATTAGCATTTAAAGCTAAGTTAACTACATACATTATTAAAATATAAAACTGTAGGGCAATTATAGATTTAAAAACACTTTTAAATTTTGGTCTATAATTAAACACAAATGTGGCATAGAACATCACTATTACTAACCCCACATGTACAATCCAATATCTAAAATAATCAAATACAGGAAAGCCATTAGCTATATCTGGAGTAATGATGCCTTGAGTAGTACCAGCTATTACCCAAAAAAACAGGATTTCGTACATCCAGTACTTTCTATAGTAGGTATAAACGGGTATAATTAATGCCATAAAACTACATAGAAACAATGGCAAATCTCTACTTAAACTATAGTTACCTAAACTATAGTTTTGAATATTGAATATTATTATAGTTAAAGAAGTAAAGGAGCCTAGTACATTAAAAATAATTTTTTGTTGTTTGCTATTACACTTATTTTTAGCAAAATATATTAAACTAATTCCAAATACTATTCCTATAAATATAGGCAGTAAGTGCTGTAACGAACCTATTTGTACTCTCTCCAATAGAACAAGTGCATATTTCATATAATGCAATATACATAAATATACGTATAAGCTTACTTAGTTTCTCTGTGGCGCTCTCTAGCTAACAATGTGTTTTTTAACAACATAGCAATAGTCATAGGTCCCACTCCTCCTGGCACAGGTGTTATATAACTTGCTTTTTTACTTACGTTTTCGTAATCTACGTCTCCTGTAATTCTATAGCCTTTTACTTTTGTATCATCTGGTACACGAGTAATTCCCACATCAATAACTACCACATCGTCTTTAACCATTTCTGCTTTTAAGAAATTAGGTACTCCTAATGCAGAAATAACGATATCGGCCTGAGAAATAATTTGAGTAATATTTTTAGTATGACTATGGGTTAATGTTACCGTAGAGTTTCCTGGAAACCCTTTTCTTCCCATTAAAATACTCATAGGTCTTCCTACAATATGAGACCTTCCAATAACCACTGTATGCTTTCCTTTGGTATCTACATTATAACGGTCTAATAATTCTAATATTCCAAATGGTGTTGCTGGAATAAACGTAGACATGTCTAATGCCATTTTACCAAAATTCATTGGGTGAAACCCATCTACATCTTTATCTGGATGTACTGCCATTAATACTTTTTGCGTATTAATTTGTGGAGGTAAAGGTAATTGAATAATAAAGCCATCGATATCGTCATTATTATTTAATTCTTCAATTTTATCTAATAATTCTATTTCGCTTGTTGTATTGGACAGTCTTACCATGGTAGACTCAAAACCAACACGTTCACAAGCTCTTACTTTACTTCCTACGTAGG
>NZ_JBSHNS010000116.1:0-20133 GCF_053601635.1 Pontimicrobium sp. MEBiC01747 | reverse complement strand
GTCTGTTAATCTACCTAAAGCTATAGGAGACGCTGTGCAAAAAGCAGCTAACGAAATTAAAAGAGCAGGTAGTAATGGTGTTGTTGTAACAGGAATACAAGATGTAAATGCACAAACAGTAGTGTTAGAAATTAATGAACACATTAGTAGTAAAGCATTCGATACTGTAAATACAATACAAACAAGACAAGGAGATAATAATAAAGTTGCAACTTTAATATCAGATATGAAAGCTGGTAGAGTAGGAGCGCTTATTATGAGTGGAGTAAACCCTATGTATACTTTGCCAAACGCAAATGATTTTGCAGAAGGTTTAAAGAAAACAGGATTATCTATTGCGTTCTCTATGAAAGTTGACGAAACATCAGCGTTAACAAACTATATAGCTGCAGCACCTCATTACTTAGAATCATGGGGAGATGTAGAAATTAAAAAAGGACATTTTGCATTAATGCAACCAACAATACGTCCTTTATTTGATACAAAACAATTTCAAGACGCATTATTAATGTGGAATGGAAATGATGTATCTCTTAACGATTATATTAAATCGGTTTGGAATGAATCTATCTTAAATGGTGGATCGTTCAATAAAGCACTTCACGATGGTATCTTTGTTTCAACAAGTACAGCTCCAGTAGTAGAGGAGGAGGATGCCGTTGAGAACGAAAATGATGAAGTAATAGCTGTAGAAACACCATCAGGAAACGCTGCAAGGGCTTTAGCACAAGCAACATCTAAGGGTATGGAGTTAACACTTTATACTAAAGTAGGTATGGGAGATGGGCAACAAGCCAATAACCCATGGTTACAAGAGTTTCCAGATCCAATTACAAGAGCATCTTGGGATAACTACTTAACAATGTCGGCAGCAGATGCTAAAGAATTAGGTGTGGTTAACGATCATGACGCTACTGGAGGATTAAACGGAAGTTATGTAAATATTTCTGTACAAGGAAGCGAAACATTAACAGTTCCAGTTATTATTCAGCCAGGACAAGCTAAAGGTTCTTTTGGTTTAGCATTTGGTTATGGTAGAACGAGTGAAGGAATAAAAGAAGAAATGAGAACTGGTGTTAATGCTTATGCATTATACCAAGGATTCAATACAATACAAAATGTAACTGTAGCAAAAGCATCTGGTATGCACGAGTTTGCTTGTGTACAATTACAAAATACTTTAATGGGGCGTGGAGATATCATTAAAGAAACAACACTAGAAATCTTTAATACTAAAGATAAAGAGCACTGGAATGCAATACCTGTAGTATCTTTAAATCACGAAGAAACTCCAGTAACTTCTCCAGATGTAGATTTATGGGATGAATTTGATCGTTCAGTAGGGCATCACTTCAATCTATCTATAGACCTAAACGCCTGTACAGGATGTGGGGCTTGTGTTATAGCATGTCACGCAGAAAACAACGTTCCTGTTGTAGGTAAAGAAGAAGTACGTCGTAGTCGAGATATGCATTGGTTACGTATAGATAGATACTATTCTAGTGAAGATACATTCGAACAAGACAACGACAAGAAAGATGGATTCTCAGGTTTATCAGGAGATAACGGTTCTTTAGGAGGATTTGGCGAATTAGAAATAGCAGCAGATAATCCACAGGTGGCGTTCCAGCCAGTAATGTGTCAACATTGTAATCACGCACCATGTGAAACAGTTTGTCCAGTAGCGGCAACATCACATGGTCGTCAAGGACAAAACCATATGGCTTATAACCGTTGTGTAGGTACAAGATATTGTGCAAACAACTGTCCATATAAAGTACGTCGTTTTAACTGGTTCTTATATAATGGAAATGATGAGTTCGATTATTTCATGAATGATGACCTAGGAAGAATGGTAATTAATCCAGACGTAACAGTTCGTTCTCGTGGAGTTATGGAGAAATGTTCTATGTGTATTCAAATGACACAAAAAACAATTCTTGATGCGAAACGTGATGGTAGAGCTATTAAAGATGGAGAATTTAAAACAGCATGTTCTGCAGCTTGTAGTAGTGGAGCAATGGTGTTTGGAGATATAAACGATAAAAATAGTAAAGTTGCAAAACTTTTAAAAGACGATCGTATGTATCACTTATTAGAAAGTGTTGGTACTAAACCTAATGTTCAGTATCATACTAAAGTAAGGAACACAACAGAAGCATAAAATAGAATAACTAACAAACAATTATAAAAGGATTATGGCGTCTCATTACGAAGCACCTATTAGAAGACCTTTAGTTACAGGCGAAAAATCGTATCACGATGTAACTGTTGATATTGCTGCTCCAGTAGAAGGAAAAGCAAATAAACAGTGGTGGATTGTCTTTTCAATCGCACTTGTCGCGTTTCTTTGGGGAATTGGATGTATGATTTACACTATATCTACAGGTATAGGAACTTGGGGTTTAAATAAAACCGTAGGTTGGGCCTGGGATATTACTAACTTCGTTTGGTGGGTTGGTATTGGTCACGCAGGAACATTAATTTCTGCAGTACTATTATTATTCCGTCAAAAATGGAGAATGGCAATTAACCGTTCTGCAGAAGCAATGACAATTTTCTCAGTAGTACAAGCTGGTTTATTCCCTGTAATACACATGGGAAGACCTTGGTTAGCTTACTGGGTATTACCTATACCAAACCAATTTGGGTCATTATGGGTAAACTTTAACTCTCCATTACTTTGGGATGTATTTGCAATCTCAACATATTTATCGGTATCATTAGTATTCTGGTGGACAGGTTTATTACCAGATTTTGCAATGATTCGTGATAGAGCAGTAAAACCTTTTCAAAAGAAAATATACAGTCTGTTAAGTTTTGGATGGACAGGTAGAGCAAAAGACTGGCAACGTTTTGAAGAAGTATCTTTAGTACTTGCAGGGTTGGCAACACCATTAGTACTTTCTGTACACACGATTGTATCTTTTGACTTCGCAACATCTGTAATACCAGGTTGGCATACAACAATATTCCCTCCTTACTTTGTTGCAGGAGCAATTTTCTCTGGATTTGCAATGGTAAACACATTACTTATCATCATGAGAAAAGTATGTAATATGGAAGACTACATTACAGTACAACACATCGAATTAATGAACATTGTAATTATGATTACTGGTTCTATAGTAGGTGTGGCATACATTACTGAGTTATTCGTAGCATGGTATTCTGGAGTTGAGTACGAACAATACGCGTTCTTAAACAGAGCAACAGGACCTTATGCATGGGCATATTGGGCAATGATGACCTGTAACGTGTTCTCTCCACAGTTTATGTGGTTTAAGAAACTAAGAACAAGTATCATGTTCTCTTTTGCAATATCTATTGTAGTAAACATTGGAATGTGGTTTGAGCGTTTCGTAATTATAGTAACATCATTACACAGAGATTATTTACCATCATCATGGACAATGTTCTCTCCAACCTTTGTAGACATCGGGATATTTATTGGAACAATAGGATTCTTCTTTGTATTATTTTTATTATACTCTAGAACATTCCCAGTAATTGCACAAGCAGAGGTTAAAACTATATTAAAGTCTTCAGGAGAACGTTATAAAAACATTAGAGAAAGAGGAGATAGTTTAGTAGGAACAGGTTCAGACCCTAGAACTTCTAATGGTAAAACTGCAACAATATCTAATAGAACAGAAGCAACACCAAAAGTAGAAGCTTCTACAGATACTACAGAGAGTGTTAATAGTCTTTTAGGAACTATCGGTACTTTCGATTCTAGTACACAAACACCAGATGATCTTAAAAAGATTAATGGTATTGGTCCTAAAATGGAAGAAGTGTTAAACAGTATAGGAATATACTCTTACCTTCAGGTTAGTAAGATGACGAAAAAAGAATATGATTTGTTAGACTCAATTACTGGTTCTTTCCCTGGAAGAGCAGAACGTGATGACTGGTCAGGACAAGCTAAAAACTTAATAAACTAGAGAGTAGCATATGGAAGCTTCAAAAGTAATTCACGCTATTTATACCGATGACGATGTTTTAATGGCAGCTGTTAAAAAAGTTAAAGCCGAAAAACACCATATCGAAGAGATATACACACCTTTTCCAGTTCACGGACTAGACAAGGCAATGGGCTTAGCCCCAACAAGAATAGCAATAGCAGCATTCATGTATGGATGTGTAGGTTTATGTGTAGCCACTGTAATGATGAATTTCATTATGATAGAAGATTGGCCACAAAACATTGGTGGTAAGCCAAGTTTTAGCTATTTAGAAAACATGCCAGCATTTGTGCCTATCATGTTTGAGCTTACAGTATTTTTTGCAGCTCACTTAATGGTAATAACATTTTACATGCGTAGTAAAATGTGGCCTTTTAAGAAAGCTGAAAATCCAGACCCAAGAACAACAGACGATCATTTTTTAATGGAAATACCAGTACATGGTAACGAAACTGAATTAGAAAGTCTTTTAATTGAAACTGGAGCAGTTGAAATAAATATAGTAGATAAAGCGCATTAATTATACAAGATGAAAAGTATTATTAAAATAACAATATTGGCCGTAGTTCTAATCTCTTTTGCTTCATGTCAAAAGAAATCTAGACCAAACTACGAGTACATGCCAAACATGTATGTGTCTCCTGCGTATGAAACATACCAAGAGTCAAGTGCATTCGCAAACGGAAGAGAAGCTCAATTACCTGCAGAGGGATCTGTGCCAAGAGGACACACTCCTTTTGATATAGCTAATACTAATGAAGGGTATGCTGAAGCAAAAGAGTTATTAAAAAGCCCTTTAGATTCTACACAAGTAGATTTAGCAAGAGGAAAAGAATTATACGATATCTATTGTGGAATATGCCACGGTAATAAAGGTAAAGGACAAGGTAAATTAGTAAAGCGTGAAAAAATCTTAGGTGTACCTAGTTATGCAGATGCAGGACGAGCAATCACAGAAGGTAGTATTTACCACACAATTTATTACGGTAAAAATGCCATGGGTTCTTATGCTAACCAAATTAACGAAGAAGAACGTTGGCAAGTTGTTGCTTATGTTTTAAAGTTAAAAGCAGATATAGAAAAATAAGATTTTAGATAAAGTTTATATATAGATATGTACACATTTTCAAATAGACTAAAAATTACTGCTATCATCCTAATTATTTTAGGAGGAATAGGAATAACTTCTGGTTTTATGTCTTCGCATAAGAGCTACGAAGAAGTAGAACAAATGCTGGCAGACGAGTCTCACCACGGTGGAGGTCATGATTCAGCAGCAAGTCATGGAGAAACCAAAGGACACGATACTCACAAAGCAGAAACAGCTCATGGTGATGGTCATGCTTCTGCAAATGGTTCTCATGATAACGTAGACGAACACAAAAAACATGTTGAACACGTACAGCATGCCATTCATAACAGACCATATTCTGCATTATATGTTGCAGCATTTTTCTTTATGATGATTGCATTAGGTGTATTAGCATTTTATGCCGTACAATATGCATCACAAGCTGGATGGTCTCCATTATTGTTTAGAGTAATGGAAGGTATTACATACTATCTACTACCAGGAGCACTATTAGTAGTTGCAATAGCAGCTTTTGCAGGAGATCATATTTTTGTCTGGATGAACCCAGATATGGTTAATCCAGAAAGCCCTAAGTATGACGCTTTAGTAGCAGGTAAATCTGGTTGGTTAAATAAAACAGGATTTATTATTAGAGCATTAGTGTTTATTGCTGGATGGTGTACTTACAGATATTTTTCTAGAAAGTTCTCATTGGCTCAAGATCAAGCTAGCGATAATAAAAACTTTAAAAAGACGTTCCGTATCTCAGCAGCATTTTTAGTATTCTTTTTATATACAGAATCTATGATGTCATGGGATTGGATTATGAGTGTAGATCCGCACTGGTTTAGTACATTATTTGGATGGTACGTATTAGCAGGAATGATGGTATGTGGTATCACAGTAATTGCATTAATAACTCTATACTTAAAAGGAAAAGGTTTATTACCACATGTAAACGATAGTCACTTACATGATTTAGCTAAGTTCATGTTTGCCTTCAGTATTTTCTGGACTTACCTATGGTTCTCTCAATTTATGTTAATCTGGTACTCAAATATTCCAGAAGAGGTAACATACTTTGTAACACGTATAGAAGATTACAAACTACCTTTCTTTGGTATGTTAGCAATGAATTTTATATTCCCATTATTATTATTAATGAATAGCGATTACAAACGTATCCCTTGGTTTGTTGTAATGGCAGGATTAGTAATATTAGGAGGACACTATTTAGATATCTTTAATATGATAATGCCAGCAACAGTTGGAAACCATTGGCATATTGGGATTCCTGAGATTTCATCGGTGTTATTCTTTGCAGGGTTATTCATATTAATAGTTTTCTATGCGATATCTAAGCAACCTTTAACAGCAAAAAGAAACCCATTCATAAAGGAAAGTGAACATTTCCATTATTAATATAAATAAGTAAAGAAGAACGACAACAATGACGGTTTTATTATCAATTTTAGTTTTAGTATTTATTTTAGTTGCCATATGGCAAATGGTTAAAATATTTGATTTAACTCAAGGCAATGCCAATGGAGGAGACAATCAAATAGCGCATGACGGTGACAACAAAATTAATGGCTACTTAATGTTAGGTTTCTTAATCTTCATATATGTAATTACCATTATATGTTTTGTTAAGTATGGCGATTTACCATTAATGTCTAACTCAGCATCAGAGCATGGACCAGGAATAGATAACCTAATGATTATATCTATGGTTATTATATTCTTTGTACAAACTATAACACAGTTTTTATTACACTATTTTGCTTTTAAATACAGAGGCGAAAAAGGAAAAAAAGCATTATTCTTTGCAGATAATAACAAACTTGAAGCAATTTGGACAATTATTCCAGTAATAGTATTAGCAGGATTAATTATTCAAGGGTTATTTACTTGGACAGAAATAATGAATGTATCTGAAGAAGACGATACTATAGTTATAGAATTATATGCACAACAGTTTAACTGGAAAGCACGTTACTCAGGAGCAGATAATACACTAGGTAAAGCAAATGTTAGATTAATTGATATAGATCGTGCTAACATATTGGGTATAGATGAATCAGACCCTAATGCTCAAGACGATATTATAACAACAGAGTTACACTTACCAGTAGGACGTCCAGTATTATTTAAAATGCGTTCTCAAGATGTGCTACACTCTGCTTACATGCCTCACTTTAGAGCTCAGATGAACTGTGTTCCAGGTATGATTACACAGTTTGGGTTTACGCCTACTGTAACTACAGAAGATATGAGAGCAACTCCTGAAATGATTGATAAGGTTCAAAACATTAACAGAATTAGAGTAGAGAAGAGTAAAGAATTACAAGCAAATGGAGAAGAAGCTTTAGAGCGTTACGAATTTGACTATCTATTATTATGTAATAAGATTTGTGGTAAATCTCACTACAATATGCAAATGAAAATAGTAGTAGAAACTCAAGAAGAATATGAAGCTTGGTTAAAAACACAGAAAGCATTTAAAGATTCTCTTATCAACTAATAATTAAAAGAAAAAAGATATTAGATTATGTCAGCACACGCAGTAGATACTCACGACGCACACGACGATCATGGTCACCATCATAAAGAAACATTCATAACTAAATACATATTTAGTCAAGATCATAAAATGATAGCAAAGCAGTACCTAATCACTGGTACTATAATGGGTGTTATTGGAGTTATGATGTCGCTTATGATGCGTATGCAAATTGCATGGCCAGAAGAAGGAAATGCAATATTTGAAACCTTATTAGGTAAGTGGGCACCAGATGGTGTTATGGATGCAGATATTTATTTAGCATTAGTAACAATTCATGGTACTATAATGGTATTCTTTGTACTAACAGCAGGATTAAGTGGTACATTTAGTAACTTGTTAATTCCATTACAAATTGGAGCGCGAGATATGGCTTCAGGATTCTTAAACATGGTGTCCTATTGGTTGTTTTTCCTTTCAAGTGTTATCATGGTATTATCTTTCTTTGTAGAAGCCGGACCAGCAGCAGCAGGTTGGACTATTTACCCTCCATTAAGTGCATTACCATTAGCACAAGGAGGTTCTGGAGCAGGTATGACAATGTGGTTAGTATCTATGGCTATATTTATTGCTTCTTCACTATTAGGTTCTCTTAATTATGTAGTAACAGTAATAAACTTAAGAACAAAAGGAATGTCTATGACTAGACTTCCATTAACAATATGGGCATTTTTCGTAACTGCTATTATCGGTATTATCTCTTTCCCAGTATTATTATCTGCGGCATTATTATTAATAATGGATAGAAGCTTCGGTACATCATTTTTCTTATCAGACATATTCATCCAAGGAGAAGTATTACATTATCAAGGAGGTTCACCAGTATTATTTGAACATTTATTCTGGTTCCTAGGTCACCCAGAAGTATATATTGTATTATTACCAGCATTAGGTATAACTTCAGAAATTATTGCAACTAACTCACGTAAACCAATTTTTGGATACCGTGCCATGGTAGCTTCAATATTAGCAATTGCATTTTTATCTACAATTGTTTGGGGACACCATATGTTTATTTCAGGAATGAACCCATTCTTAGGATCTGTATTTACATTTACAACATTATTAATTGCTATACCATCTGCTGTAAAAGCATTTAACTATATTACTACGCTATGGAAAGGTAATCTCCAAATGAACCCAGCAATGCTATTTTCAATTGGATTAGTATCTACGTTCATAACAGGAGGTTTAACAGGAATTATTTTAGGAGATAGTGCATTAGATATTAATGTTCATGATACCTATTTTGTAGTTGCACACTTCCACTTGGTAATGGGTATATCTGCGCTTTATGGAATGTTTGCAGGGATATATCACTGGTTCCCTAAAATGTTTGGGCGTATGCTAAACAAAAACTTAGGCTATGTTCACTTCTGGGTAACAGCAATCTGTGCTTATGGAGTATTCTTCCCTATGCACTTTATTGGAATGGCTGGTTTACCAAGACGTTATTACACTAACAGTAACTTCCCATTATTTGATGATTTAGCAGACGTAAATGTAGTTATTACTGTATTCGCATTAATAGGAGGAGCATTTCAAATAGTATTCCTATACAACTTCTTTAGAAGTATGTTTTATGGTAAGAAAGCTGTGCAAAACCCATGGAGATCTAATACATTAGAATGGACAACACCAGTAGAACATATTCACGGTAACTGGCCTGGAGAAATTCCTCATGTACACCGTTGGGCATACGACTATAGTAAGCCAGGGCATGATGATGATTTTGTATCTCAGATTATTCCTTTAAAAGATGGTGAAGAAGAATTACAACACTAATCTTTAACATATAAAACAAAAAAGCTCATTCAATTAGAATGAGCTTTTTTGTTTTAAAAAATGTTGGGTTTTACGTTGTTATACTATGTATGCATACAGAAAGAGTGTTTTAAACCGATGAAATGCTTAAAAAACAGCTAAATTGCTATTTTGTAAGAAATTATTATGTATGTAATGTATATATAATTAATACGTTTATATTTGATTTTTCTTTTTTAAGAAAAGCTATTCTAACTATACTTTTATTCATTATGAAAACAAGCCCCCCACCTTTGTTTAGGAAAGCATATATGCACATATCCTACATTCTGGTATTTTTATTCACTGCACTTTCAGCAAGTGCCCAATGCCCCACAGTAACAACCCCAAATCCAAACCCCATCTGTGATGCTGCAGGTTTAACGTTTGCAGATTTAAACATTTATGTTACAGATAACGGAGGAGGCGTTGTATGGTACGACGCTTTAACTAATGGTAATGCATTTACAGACTCAGAACTAGTTCAAGAAGGAACCTATTACGCAGACGATTCTGCAGGTACTTGTGCTATAAGGAGTTCTATTATTATAGATTTTGTTGTAGGTGAAACAGGAAATAACTTAGATGCTATTTACTGCTCAACAGATAATGCAACAATACAAACCTACATAGACGAAGTATTACAATCTGAAGCCCCATCTGGCGGAAGCGTAGAAGTCTATTATGATTCTGCTTTAATGAACCAAGCTGCTGGAACCGACCCATTACCAAATGGAGGCACAAACTTTTTTATTGTTTTTGTAGATAATGGAGGTTGTAGAAGTCAAATAGAAGGCGGTAGTACAGCAGTATTTACTGCGCCACAAGATCCAACACCACCAACACCACAAGATTTCTGTTCAGACACAAACCCAACCGTTGGAGATTTAAATGCAGGTAGTACAGATAATGTAAGTTGGTATGCTAACGTAGATGGAAACGGAGATCCAATTCTACCAGCCTTACAATTAACAACGCCATTAGTAGATGGTGAAAACTACTTTGTACAAGCAAGTGATTTTTTCTGTACAAGTAATGCCGTTGAAGTCATTGTGGCAATACAGGACCCTTTTATAGCAGGAACTTCTGGAACATTAGATTATTGTAATAATAATATACCAACAGCCGATTTTAATTTATTTAATGAATTAGGAGGAAGCCCAGATACAGTAGGAACATGGACAGGACCGTTAGCAACCTCAAATGGTCACTTAGGTACTGTTAATATATCTACACTAACAACACCAGGAGTTTACACTTTTACATATACAGTTCCTGCTAATGGAGCCTGTTTAGAGGATACAGCAACAGTAACTATTACAATATACGAGACGTTTACCTCTGGAACAATATCGGCTAGTAGTCCAGCAAATTTTTGTGAGTCTGGATTGCCTTCCGCATTTGATTTAACAACATTACTAGATAACGAGGACCCTAACGGACAATGGACAGAAGGATTATTAAGTACAGATCCGGTAGTAACATCACCTATAGATTTATCTACGTATACTCCAGGAACATATAATTTTACATATACGCAAAATGTATTACCTAACCCATGCCCAGAAGAATCGACTACAGTACAAGTAATGGTGCTACAAGATCCAAATGCAGGAAATGCAGTAAATCAAACATTTTGTGAAAATGATTTAGTAGCAAATTCACCATTCGATTTATTTAATGCATTAGATGGCACTCAAGATAACACTTCAGGAACATGGACAGATGGAACTGGAGCAACAGTTACAAACCCAATAGATATAACAGTACTTACAGTTGCAGGAAGCCCATATACATATAATTACACAATAGATAATGGAACATGTAGCGACACAGAAGCGATAACAATAACAATAGAACCAGCTCCAGAATCTGGAACAGTAAACGGAAGCCCAGAATTTTGCCAAGCAGCAGCACCAGCAAGCTTTGATTTATTCGATTTATTAGATGGAGAAGACCAAACAGGTGTTTGGTATGCAGGTTTAGATAATACAGGAGCAGTAACAACAAACCCAGTAGATTTATCAATATTAACATCAGGAACATATAATTATACATACGATGTAGATGCAATAGGAACTTGCGATGATGAATTAGTAACAGTGACAATAACAATTAACCCATTACCAAATACAGGAACAGCTACACCAGTATTACTATGCGAAAATGATCCAACTATAAATACACCTTTAGATTTATTTAATCAATTATCAGGGAACGATGCAGGAGGAACATGGACAGACGATAACGCATCAGGAGCCTTAACAGGAAACACAGTAGATTTAACACTATTAGCAATTGGAACATATAATTATACTTATAGTATAACAGATGGAAATAGCTGTACAAATAGTACAACAGTAAACGTAACGATAGAAGACGCACCAGAGTCAGGAGAACCATTAACACCAGTTGAGATTTGTATATCAGATTTAGGAACAAATTCACCATTTGATCTATTCACACTATTAGATGGAACACAAGATACCAATGGAACATGGTATGATGGAGCAGATACAACAGGAACAGTACAAACAAACCCAATAGACATTACAGGATTAACAGTTGGTACGCATAACTATACCTATTCGGTACCAGCAATAGGAAACTGTACAGATGTAGATGTAACCGTACAAATAATAATAAACGATTTACCAAATTCAGGAATAGCATCATCAATAGCTTTTTGTGAAAATCAACTAGAAGCAAATTCACCATTCGATTTATTCAATCAACTATCAGGAAACGATGCAGGAGGAACTTGGGCAGATGACGATACAACAGGAGCACTATCTGGAAGTAATGTAGACTTAACACTATTAACCGTTGGAAGTTATAATTTCACTTATAGTATAACAGACGGAAATAGCTGTACAAATAGTAGTACAGTAGTCATAACAATAGAAGAAGCACCAGAATCAGGAGAAGCATTAGCACCAGCAGAAATTTGTGAAGAAAATGTAGCTACAAATTCACCATTCGATTTATTCACACTATTAGATGGAACACAAGATACTAATGGAACATGGCATGATGGAACAGATACAACAGGAGCAGTACTAACAAACCCAATAGACATTACAGGGCTAACAGCAGGAACACACAACTATACCTATTCAGTGCCACCAATAGGTACTTGTACAGATGTAGATGTAACCGTACAAATAATTATTAATGCCACACCAAATACAGGAGTAGCAACACCAATAGCATTCTGTGAAAATGATGCAGCAATGAACTCACCGTTCGACCTCTTTAGCCAATTATCAGGAAATGATACAGGAGGAACATGGACAGACGATAACGCATCAGGAGCCTTAACAGGAAACACAGTAAATTTAACACTATTAGCAATCGGTACCTATAATTATACATACACCATTACAGACGGTAGTAGTTGTACAAGTAGTAGTACAGTAGAAATTACTATTAACGATAGCCCAGAAGCAGGAACAGCAACACCAATAACAATTTGTTTAATAGATGTACCAAATAACACACCATTAGATTTATTTAGCCAATTAACAGGAAACGATGCAGGAGGAACATGGACAGACGATGATACATCAGGAGCCTTAGCAGGAAATACAGTAGATTTAACACTATTAACTACAGGCGTGTATAATTATACATACACAGTAAGTACAACATTTTGTCCAGACGATGCAGAAACAGTAACAATAACTATAAGCGATACAGTTGCACCAACGGCAATGGCCTCTCAAGCATTTTGTGATGAAGCAACAGTAGGAGACTTAGTAGCGGCAGGAACAACAATACAATGGTATGAAGAAGCAACAGGAGGAATACCGTTAGATGCAGTAGTAGCATTAGTAGACGGAGAAACATATTATGCCACTCAAACAGATGCTAACTGCGAATCTGTAACAAGAGTAGAAGTAACAGTAACCATAAATACCACACCAAATTCAGGAGGAGTCAATACAAATACATTTAATGTCTGTGAAAATGATACAGCAGTAGATTTAACACAAGGATTAGATGGAACAGAAGATGCAGGCGGAACGTGGTATATGGGTACAGACACAACAGGAACAGTAGTTACAAGTCCGTTTGATACAACAGGACTAGCTCCTGGAGATTACGACTTTACATACGAAGTAACAGCAATTGCACCATGTGTAGATGCAACAACAACAATAACATTAACCATAGACGCACCTTTAAACGCAGGAACAGATGCAGTTTTAGAAATATGTAGCAATAATGGAACTACAGATTTATTTACCCTAATAGGAACAGCAGATGCAGGAGGAGCGTGGGTTCCAGCATTAGCAAGTGGAACAGGCGTATTTGACCCATTAGTAGACCCAGATGGAACCTACACCTATTTACTAGCAAATGGATGTGGAAACTTTACTAGCGAAGTAGTAGTAACAGTAACACAGGCGCCTAATGCAGGAGGAAATGCAGCAATAACACTTTGTGTAATAGATGGCACAATAGATTTATTTACGCAGCTAACAGGTACACCCGATACAACAGGAACATGGTCTCCAGCATTAGCAAGTGGAACAGGCGTATTCGACCCAGAAGTAGATACAGCAGGGACATATACATATACAGTTGCAGCAACTGGTTTCTGTACAACAGATGCAACAGCAGAAGTTACAGTAACAGTAAATAATTCAGTTCCACCAACAGTAGTAGATGCTAATCCAGTATTTTGTGTAACAGATAACGCTACAGTAGCAGATTTAAGTGCTTCAATATCTGCAACAGGAACAATCATTTGGTATACAGATGCAACCTTAACAACAGTAGTAAATAGTACAACAGCATTAGAAGATGGAGAAGATTATTTTGCAACACAAACAGGAACCACTGGTTGCGAGTCGTCTGTAAGTGTTCAAATTATAGCAACAGTAAGTGATGCACCAACACCAGTATTGGCAAATCCAGGATTAGAATTATGTATTAATGATAATCCAACAATAAACGATTTAACAATCAATATTGCACAATACGAGCCGTCTCAAGACAATGTTATATGGTACGATTCAGCAGTAAATGGAAATGTTATTTCAAGCGAAACACTATTAACAGTAGGGACTACTTATTATGCAGTATTAGTAAATACCACTACAGGATGTGAAAGTAGTGTGCCTTTTGAATTTACACCAGATTTAACAGGATGTGGCTTACTAACAATACCAGATGGGTTCTCACCAAATGGAGATGGAAATAACGAAACATTCGATATTGATAATGTAGAATTACTATACCCTAATTTCGATATGGAAATATACAACCGTTACGGGAATATGGTTTATAAAGGAAATGCTTCAACACCTCGCTTTGATGGAACATCGAATCAACCAAGCATAGGAAAAGGAGATTTGCCAGTTGGAGTATACTACTACATTTTTAACTACAATGATGGTATTACAAAAGCAAAACAAGGACGTTTATACTTAAGCAGATAATTTTTAGATAAAACAAATTTTAAAAAAATGAAACATTTAAATATATATCATAAAATAGCTGCGATAGTTGCTTTGGCATTCATGTCATTACAAAGTAATGCACAGCAAGATGTACAATTTACACACTACATGTATAATATGAGTGTTATAAATCCAGCCTATGCCACAGCAGAAGAAAGTATGCTTAATTTGGGTGGATTATACAGAACACAATGGGTAGGTGTAGAAGGCGCACCAAAAACAGGAACTTTTTTCGCGCATACACCGTTAAGCGAAAAAATAGAAGTAGGAATCTCTTTTACTAACGATAATATAGGAGATGTAGTAGATGAAAATAATATTTATGCAGATTTTGCTTATGTGTTGCCAGTAGGGCTTGAAAGTAAACTGTCTTTAGGGCTTAAAGCCGGAGTTACATTATTTAATGCCAACTTTAATGGATTTAATTTACAATCTGGAAACCAGTCTACAGACATAGCTTTCGACGAAAATATAAGTAAAGCATTTCCAAATGTTGGATTAGGAGCCTTCTTCTTTACAAAAGATTACTATTTAGGAGTGTCTGTACCAAATTTATTAACAACAACACATTTAGAAACTCAAAACGGAATAAAATCTACAGGAGTACAAAGTATACATTACTTTTTTACAGGAGGATACGTATTTAAACTTAATAGAGACTTAAAACTAAAACCAGCATTTATGGCTAAAGCTGTAAATGGGGCACCATTGTCTTTAGACATAACAGGAAATGTATTAATTAAAGATCGTATAGAATTAGGTTTAGGATACCGCTTAGAAGATGCAATAAGTGCATTAGCTAGTTTTAGAGTAACACCAAATTTAAGAATAGGCTATTCTTATGATTATACAACAAGTAACTTAGGGAATTTCAATTCTGGATCTCATGAAATATTTGTTTTATTTGATGTGGATTTATTTGGATTAAAAGGCGGTTACGATCGTTCGCCAAGATTCTTTTAATATTTAAAACGATAAAGATGAAAAAACAACTATACATATTGGCTAGCCTTATATTAGTTAGCACTGTAGCTTTAGCACAAAAAGGAAGCTTAAAAAGAGCAAATACACTTTTTGAAATGAAAGCTTACAAATCTGCAGCAGAGATATACGAAAATAAAGACAGAACACAAGACGTATTACAGAATCTTGCAGATAGTTATTACTATAACATGTCTATGCAAAAGGCAATTAAAACCTATAGAGAATTATTTTTAACCTATGGAGACTCTATAGATATAGAATTTCATTTTAGATATGGGCAAGCACTAAAAGGAGTTAAAAATTATAAAGAAGCAGATAAACAATTAAGCAGATATTATAACAAGAGAATCAATACACCTGCGTTTATTGCCGAATTAGAAAAAACAACACCACATACATTTAAAACAAAGCAATTAGAAAATAAAAATTCTAGTAGTGATTTTGGTTTATCCTTTTACGGAGATCGTGTAGCATTTGCATCAGGAAGAAATACAGAAAATCCAGCATTTGCATGGAACGATTTACCATATTTAGACCTGTATAGCGCTAAATTAACAAAAGATGGTGTGTTAGAAGATGTACAACCGTTTCCAGAATCTATTAATACAGAATCTCATGAAAGTAACGCAACATTCACGAGAGACGGTAAAACCATGTATTTTAATAGAACCAATAAAGACCGCACAAAAACAGGAGAAAAGCGTATAGCACATATTAAAATATACAAATCAGAATTAGTAGATGGCACATGGACAAACGTAACAGCACTACCATTTACCTCAAATGAATATAGTACAGAACACCCAGCACTAAGTAAAGATGAAAAAACTTTATACTTTGCAAGTGATATGCCAGGAACTTTAGGCAGCTTTGATATCTATAAAGTAACTATAAATGATGATGGAACCTACGGAGAACCAGAAAACTTAGGAAGCAAAATAAATACTAAACATAGAGAACAGTTTCCTTTTATTAGTGATGTAGATGTACTCTATTTTGCCTCAAATGGACACCAAGGCTTTGGAGGCTTAGATGTATTTAGAAGCAATATGGTTAATGGTAATTTTGATGCCCCTGTTAATTTAGGAAGCTCAATAAACAGTAGCATGGATGATTTTGCTTATGTAATTAGAGAAAAAGAGAATAAAGGCTATGTCTCATCAAACCGTTCAGGATTCGATAGATTATATGGTTATGCTAGAGAAGAAAATATATTAACTAAGTATTTGGTAGCAGGAATAGTACAAGACAAAAATAGTCAAGAGTTATTACCAGGATCATTAGTAACACTAATGGATGAAAGAGGAAATGTAATTCAAGACAGTATAGTTGGTGACGATGCAACCTATTTATTTAAAATAGAACCAAACAAAAAATATAAAGTTCGCGGTACACGTAAAGCTTATATTCCACAAGACGTAGAATTCTCTACAGATAGTAAAGGAAAAATAAACCATAACATCTACTTAATTTTAGAATCGTATGCAGATGCAGAAGCTAAAGTAAGAGAGAATGAAAAAGGAGAAGTACAAGTACAATTAGAAAAAATATTCTTCGATTTCGACAAATCTAATATCCGAGAAGATGCAGCTAAACAATTAGATGTTTTAGTAAGTTTGATGAAAAAGTATGAATACATGGAAATTGAAGTCTCTGCGCATACAGATGCACGTGGTAATGATCAATACAATTTAGATTTATCTAAAGCACGTGCAGCATCTACCTTAGAATATATTGTAAGTCAAGGTATAAATAGAAACCGATTAAGAAGCATAGGATATGGCGAATTACAACCATTAAACAAGTGTGATAAAGAAGGCATTTGTAGCGATGAAGAATATGACGTTAATAGACGTTGTGAGTTTAAAATTATAAACTAACTTACAGATAGCATTATTGTAATAATCAAAAGCCTTTCTTATTAAACAGAAAGGCTTTTTCTTTATCTTTGTTATAACATGAACGAGAATCTAGACCCAACAAATAATAATTTTTCGTCAGAAGAATTTGATATAGAAAAAACATTAAGACCATTATCTTTTGAAGACTTTACAGGACAAGATCAGGTATTAGAAAACCTTCAAATTTTTGTTCAGGCAGCAAATCAAAGAGATGAAGCGTTAGATCATACCCTATTTCATGGCCCTCCAGGATTAGGAAAAACCACCTTGGCAAACATTCTGGCTAATGAGTTAGGAGTAGGTATTAAAATTACCTCAGGCCCTGTTTTAGATAAGCCAGGAGACTTAGCAGGATTACTAACAAATCTAGACGATAGAGATGTATTGTTTATAGACGAAATCCATAGATTAAGCCCTATAGTAGAAGAGTACCTGTATTCGGCTATGGAAGATTATAAAATTGATATCATGATTGAGTCTGGACCCAATGCTAGAACCGTTCAAATAAACTTAAACCCATTTACATTAGTAGGCGCAACAACACGTTCAGGCTTATTAACGGCACCAATGCGTGCGCGATTTGGAATACAAAGCAGGCTACAATACTATAATACAGAACTATTATCTACAATTATACAACGTAGTGCAAACATTTTAAATGTACCAATCTCTATGGAAGCAGCAATAGAAATTGCAGGAAGAAGTAGAGGAACACCAAGAATAGCAAATGCCTTATTACGTCGTGTTAGAGATTTTGCGCAAATAAAAGGTAACGGAACCATAGATATAGCTATAGCGAAATTTGGATTAGAAGCCTTACACGTAGACGCCTATGGTTTGGACGAAATGGATAATAAAATACTATCTACAATAATAGATAAGTTTAAAGGCGGACCTGTAGGTATAAGTACTATTGCAACAGCAGTAAGTGAAAGCCCAGAAACAGTAGAAGAAGTATATGAGCCTTTTTTAATACAACAAGGGTTTTTAATGCGAACACCCAGAGGTAGAGAAGTAACAGAATTAGCATATAAACATTTAGGGAAAATAAAAGGACCAATACAAGGCGGATTATTTTAAAATAGAAAACGCATTAATGGAGGAGAAAAAAGAAATACCTAAAGTGCCTTTGTTTCAGTTTATAAAACATTCGGCAAATATTTTAAAAAACCCATTACCATTTCACCATAAAAATTTTGAAGCACATGGCGATATTTTTACCTTAAAAATAGGCCTGAAATCTAGAATTTATTTTTCTAGAGACGCAGCATTTGCACAATACGTACTTCAGAAAAACCAAAAAAACTATGTTAAATCTAAAATTCAAACAGAAGATTTAGTAAAATACGTTGGAAGAGGTTTATTAACATCCGAAGGCGAATTATGGAAAAAGCAACGTAAATTAATTCAGCCTGCCTTTCATAAAAAACAATTAGAGAATTTATTAGAAGCCATGCAAAAGGCAATTCTTTTAGAATATGAAAGAATAACGCCAGAACAACCTATAGATATCTTCCCAATATTAAACGATCTAGCATTTCAAACCGTAGTAAAATCGCTATTTAGTAGTGCAGCAACTGCCGAAGAAATAAATAGATTGCAAGAAATAACAGAGTCTAGCCAACGCATGTTAATTAAAGAGTTACGACAACCCTATTTAGGATGGTGGTTTAAATCTAGCGGTATTTTAAAAAAACATTTAGAAGAGAGCGAAGAAGCCAGATCTATTTTAAAAAATATAGCAAATGCACGTAAAGCATCAGGAGTAAAACAAAACGATTTACTAGACATGTTGTTGGATGCCAAATACGAAGACGGAAGCTCAATGGACGAGGAACAATTAATAGATGAAATATTAATTCTTTTTACTGCGGGACACGAAACCACATCGAATGCATTAACCTTTACCTTTCAATTACTAGCAAAACATCCCGAATGGCAAGACAAAATATATAAGGAAGCAAAAGCAAATGAAGAACTAGATTTAATGCAGCAAGTCACTACTTTTAAAAATACACAACAAGTTATAGAAGAAAGTATGAGATTGTATCCGTCAGTGTACTTTTTAGACCGAGTAAATAAAATACCAGACACTTTTAATGGTATGGAATTTCCAGCAGGTTGTAACTTACTCTTTTCGGTATTCGAAATACATAGACATAAGAAACTATGGGATAAGCCAGAAGCATTTTTACCAGAACGTTTTGGAGAAGGAGGACGTAAATTCTCGGCATTCTATTTCCCTTTCGGAGCTGGCCCAAGAAAATGCATAGGAAATAATTTTGCCATGTTCGAAATGATAATTGCTGTGTCTAAATTAGTAAGTAAGTATAAAATCGTTGCTGAATTTGATGAGATAGAAATTATACCTTTA
>NZ_JBSHNS010000115.1:0-21041 GCF_053601635.1 Pontimicrobium sp. MEBiC01747 | reverse complement strand
ACCTACGATAATGCCCTAATTCTTTATCGAAGGTATTGAAAAGTTTTTTATAAGAAGGTACTAAAATTATGACTTGTCCATTTTGTTTTAATAGCTTATAACAATTATTTAAAGCCAAGGTGTCATCATAAATATGTTCTACAACATTTAATGCAAAAACAGTGTCGTATTGATTAAAGTAGTTGTTAAATTTAGTATCGAAATCAGGATCTGTTAAGTTAATTATTTCAGTCCCTAAAAAACAAGGGCTATGTTTAAATTTTGTTTCTAATTTAGAGCAGTAGCCCTCTCTTATATCTGTAAGTAATATTTTGAATTTATCTTTAATAAAAAAGTGAGAGATATTACCTAAACCACTGCCAATTTCTAAAACTTTACCCTTACAGAATGGTTTAATAGTTTCATACATCCATTTATTAAACTTGTCAGCATCAGCAATTACGTTTAATGTGCTTTCTCCTATAACATCATTCTCTTCAAATTTTATTTGAGTAGGCATTAGGCAAAGAGGTTATATTTTAAAATACAATAAATGGCTCTAAAACCATCTTTCCATCCTATTTTTTTTCCTTCTTTATATGTTCTTCCATAATACGAAATACCAACTTCATAAATCCGGATATCTTTTATTTTTGAGATTTTTGCAGTAACCTCTGGTTCAAACCCAAATCGATTTTCCTTTAAAGTCAAACTTTTAATATGCTCTGCTTTAAAAAGTTTATAACAAGTTTCCATATCTGTAAGGTTAATTCCTGTAAGAATATTAGAGAGTGTTGTTAAAAATTTATTCCCAATAGTATGCATAAAAAAGAGAACGCGATGTGGGTTTGCACCTACAAAACGAGAACCATATACAACATCTGCAACCCCTCTTTCTATAGGCTTTAAAAGTAAATTATATTCTTCAGGATCATACTCTAAATCGGCATCTTGTATAACAATATAATCGCCAGAAGCTTTAGCTATCCCTGTATGTAAAGCTGCTCCTTTTCCTTTGTTTTTTTCATGGTTATACAACGATATGGGCATGTTAGGGTGCGCTGTTTGGTATTTTAAAATAGCTGCCTTTGTATTATCGGTAGAGTAATCGTTTACAATAACTATCTCTTTCCTAATGTCGTTAATTAATTGAACGTCTTGTATTGCATTTAATATTAAATGTATAGTATCTTGTTCATTATAAACTGGTATTATTATGGAGAGTGTTTTGGACATTGTCTATTTTTAAAACGAAGCGAAGTTAACTCTTTTTAGTTAAAAATGTTGCATCTGTTTTAATCCTTCATAAACCACAATACTAACAGCATTTGCAATATTTAAACTTCTAATGTGTTCACTGTATAATGGTATTTTATAGAGTTTATCTGTGTTTTGTTCTGTAATAGATTTTGGTAAGCCTACAGATTCCTTTCCAAAGATTAGAAAAATGTTATCCTTGAATGGAATATCCCAATGTTTTTTTGTTCCGTGACTAGATAGGAAAGCCATATCTGCATTTTTGTTTTTATTGAAAAAGGCTTCGGTATTATCATAATAACGAATGTCTAAATGTTTCCAATAATCTAGACCAGCACGTTTTAATCTAGCATCTGTAATTTCAAAACCAAAAGGTTTTACTAAATGTAAAATAGAACCTGAAGCCAATGTTAGTCTTCCTATATTTCCGGTGTTATTGGGTATTTCAGGCTCTATTAATACTATATTTAATGGCATTTTAACTATATTAGTTTTGAAGCTGTAAGTCTTTAGCTTCCGTTTCAAAAATAAAGCTTAGTGATTGTAAAAAATCAAAAAGAAATATTAAAGTTTTAATTTTAACAAAAGAGAACATTAAAAGTTTAGTGTAACGATTTTTAACTAAAAATGTTCTATCCTTTTTTTAGGAATTACTAATTATGAAATGTTTACACGCATTTCTATCATGTGTTTTTTAAAACCAGATTTTTCATAAGCTTTAATGGCTGGAGCATTATCATTATAAACTTCTAGCCTCACTTCAGAAATAGATTTGGACTTAGCCCAAGATATTAACGTATCTGTTATGTTTTTTATTATTCCCTTACCTCTGTATTCTGGTTTAACATACATAAACCCCAAATAAGCGTAATTATCATGTTTATGGTATGCTTTGCCTTTTACAATTTTAGCATAACCAGAAGCAATAATTTCTGGACCATTGTGTGCAACCATAACTTCTACTTCATTAGATAAGATAAAAGCTTTAAGATCGTAATAGCTTATAGGGTCTGGTTTTAAGGTTGGATCAAAAGGGCGTTCGGCAGTTATAATACCTTGCTCAAAGGAATATAATGTTGGCAGGTCTTCTAGTGTTGCTTGTCTATATTGAATACTATTCATAAGTATTAATTTAAAATACTTTTTACAAATTGAGAGCTATTATTAGCACCTGTGCTCGTTAAGTGTTTTATAAAAGCACTTCCTATTATTGCCCCTTTTGCATATTGCGTGGCTTGTGTAAATGTTTCATTATTAGAAATACCGAAGCCAACAATTTGTGGGTTTTTTAAGTTCATGTCTGCAATGCGTTTAAAATAGGCTGTTTGCTCGTCTCCAAATCCAGATTTACTTCCAGTAACACTTGCACTACTTACCATATAGATAAAACCATTAGAGATAGAATCTATAAATTGAATCCGTTCAACAGAGGTTTGTGGTGTTATTAAAAAAACATTAATAAGGCCATATTTTTCAAAAGTAGCTTTATAATGTTCATTATAAACCTCTACAGGTAGGTCAGGTATAATTAAACCGTCTATACCAATGTCTTGGCAGGTTTTGCAAAAAGCTTCTACGCCATATTGTAACATTGGGTTAAAATACCCCATTATTATTAAAGGGATAGATACGGTTTGTCTAATATTCTTTAATTGATCGAAAAGTAATTGTGTTGTCATCCCATTTTTAAGAGCTTTTGTAGAGCTATCTTGTATTGTAGGACCATCTGCTAAAGGATCGCTAAACGGGAGGCCTATTTCTATCATATCTACACCACTTTGTTCTAAATTTTTAATAATAGTAGAGGTATCATTAAGGTTTGGGTACCCTGCTGAAAAATAGATAGATAATAGTTTCTTGTTACTTTGTAATGCTTTGTTTATTCTATTCATTGCTAAACTCTTTAGTCAATTTTATAAATATGTCTTTTTGTGCTTTGCTAAGATTATCTGCTGTAAAAATAGAAATGCCTGTTGCGCCTTTTTCTTTTGCTAAACGAATTGCTTTTTCTAAATCTTTAGGGTCTTGTAATGCTGGAGCGTATAACCCCGTGTTTATTGGGAAATCGACATCTTTTACACCTTGCTCGGTTGCAAAACCTATCCAGTTAACATTTTCTCTATAAAAGTTATTATAAATCATTGGGTATGCAGCATCTAGATTCCAATCGTTCCAAGCTTGTCTAACCATTTGTCTTGACATTTCTGGAAACGGAAAAACAGCAGCGGTTACGTTTTGATTTTTTTCGTGGGCTATATCTATTATTTCATTTACTAGAGTAGTAATAGCGTTTAGACGATATTGCCTCCATTCTGTACTTAATTCTGGGTGTTCAAAGTCTTGTGGGTCTTTATTAAAAATAGCTTTAAATCCTTCTCTAGCAATAGGGTGATAGCCATAATCGTACTCAGGCATTTCGGTAGTTTGTACAAGATTGTATTTGGGTTGTAAGTCTGCACCGAGTATAACATCTACATAGCGCACATAGTCTAAATGAATAGAGGCTAACCCTTTTACTTTTGTTAATTGTCTAACATTATTTTTTATGTGCTCTCTAGCTTCAGGATGAAAAGGACTTAACCATTGGTAATAGTCTACATAGGCTCTATATTCTAAAGAGTTTTTTCCAGCTCTATTTACTGCATACCATTCTGGGTGTTTATTCGCTATTGTATCATTAGGGCGATTTAAGGTCCACATCCAAGCATGGATTTTTATGTTCTTTTTAGTCGCCAATGGTACTAATTGAGCTAAAAATTCTGGACTACCACCAACTAATGCTTCGGTAATTCCTAAAGAGTCATAAAGAGCTAGTTTTGTTTCCCATTTGTCTTTGTTAAATACACCTCCAGCGTGCGTCCATGTTGCGAATGTAAAGGACGCTTTTGGAGCCTCAATAATTGTTTCTTTAGTTTTATTATGTTGTTCTGCACAAGAAAATAATACTATAGCTAGTATATATATAAATGCCTTATTCATAATGTTTTAATGCTCCTTCGTTATTAATGATGTAAGTTTTATTTACAGTTTCTATTTTATATTCAAACCCTATATTAGTTTTATAAAAGCTAACAGGAATTGTTTTGTTTTTTGCATAAGTTACATGTAACGGTTGTGTAAATCCATAATCATGCTCTAAAAGGTGTTTTAAATCTCCATATCTAGTTTTTCTAAATAAAGCAAACAGGGTTTGTTTAATGTTTAGGTCTTTATCTTCTATATATATAATGTCTTTAGAAGATGGAGCTTCTGTAAATTGAAGATATCCCCATTTTTCTGGTTCGTGCATGTTAATTACTTTTTGATTACTCCATACCCAATTGTACTCTCTTAAATACGTATTATTTTCTTTTTTACGGCTGTACGTTTCATTTATAATGTCGTGATCCCATTGTACGCGAGAGAAATTAATACGCCATTGTTCTCCTTCTGTAGGTTTTCTTTTTGGGTTGTTTTTTAACCTAATAAAAGGTTTTAATGGAATAGCCATTTCTACTGTCCAAAGGGAGTCTATATCTTTAGGGTTATTTAATGTGCCATGTATTTTTACGTCAGTTTTTAATTGGTTTAAATTCCATTCAAAATTTGCATTTCCACCTATACGATAAGGTTTATCTAAAAACAAATCCCATACGGTATTTAAGGCATTAATTTCAATTTCTCCGTATCCAGTTCCGTTTCCAGAGGGGTCTATAAAAACTTCAAAATCGTTATTATAATAAATAATAGCATCACGTTGTGTAATGTCTCCCCAAATATGAGGCTCTTCTAATTCTGAATAGACATAAAGGTAATTATCGTCCCAAAGCATTTTTACTTTAGTATTGTATTTTGGTGTTTTAATGCCTTCAATATCTATAAATTTATCGGTGTATAATGCAGCTTTCCATGCCGCTTCGTTAGCGTTTCCATCTATAGTTATATTGGCTTGTGTTTTTGAAATAATATAGTGTTTTGGAGACACGATATCTTTTGATACGTCTATAGATAAAATAGGCTTCGTTTCTTTTTTCTTAGTGCAAGAAAAACAAACAAATAGAATTAATAGAGCGATTAGCTGTTTCATTATAATTTAAAATAATCGATATAATTTTGTAAATCTTTATCACCACGCCCAGATAAATTAATAACTACAATGTCTTCTGGTTTAAAGTTTTTTTGATGAAAAACTGCTAGTGCATGAGATGTTTCTATGGCAGGGATAATACCTTCCAATTTACTTAACTCTAAACCTGCAGCCATGGCTTCATCATCTGTAATAGAAATAAATTCTGCACGACCAGTTTTGTACAAATGGGCATGCATTGGGCCAACTCCAGGATAATCTAATCCCGCAGATATTGAATAGGGTTCTGTGATTTGGCCATCATGGGTTTGCATTAATAGTGTTTTACTACCATGAATTATTCCCTCTTTTCCTAGTACCGAAGTCGCTGCACTCTCGCCAGAATGTATGCCTTTTCCTGCTGCTTCTATTGCAATTAAATTGACATTGGTATTTTCTAAATAGTGATAAAAAGCTCCTGCTGCATTACTTCCGCCACCAACACATGCTATAACATAGTCTGGTGTGTTACGCCCTTCTTTGTCTTGTAATTGCCATTGTATTTCTTCTGAAATTACTGCTTGAAAGCGAGCAACCATATCTGGATAGGGGTGAGGGCCAACCACGCTACCAATAATATAATGGGTATCTACAGGGTTATTAATCCAATCTCTAATAGCTTCGTTTGTAGCATCTTTTAGGGTGCGACTTCCAGATAATGCAGGGATGACTTTAGCTCCTAACATTTTCATTCTAGCCACATTTGGCGCTTGCCTAGCAATGTCTATTTCGCCCATATAAACAATGCACTCCATACCCATTAATGCGCAAACAGTTGCTGTTGCTACACCATGTTGTCCTGCGCCTGTTTCTGCAATAATTCGTTTTTTACCTAAACGTTGCGCCATTAAAATTTGCCCAATGGTGTTGTTTACTTTATGTGCTCCTGTATGGTTTAAATCTTCTCTTTTTAAGTAGATTTTAGTCTTGTATTTTTCACTTAAACGTTTTGCAAAATAGAGTGGAGAAGGTCTACCAACGTAATCTTTTAATAATTGATCGAATTCTTCTTTAAAAGAAGGTTCTGCCATTATTTTTAGATAGTTTTTACGTAATTCTTCTACATTGGGGTATAACATTTCGGGAATGTATGCGCCTCCAAACTCTCCGTAATAGCCTTTGTTGTTAATATTGTATGTCATAATCTTAATTCCTAAATAGTAAGATTTTTTTTAATTAAGTTTTAAAGTTCTTCTAATTTTGTTGAACTATATACCCGTGTTTTACTAATTGATATTTAAAATCTTTTAGTTTTTTTAGGTCTTTAAATCCTGATGCGGTTTCAAATTTGCTGTTTAAATCTAAAGTGCAACATAAATCGGACTCTGGTCTTTTCAAGAATAATAATAAAGCATCGAGTTCATCTGGTCCTATGCCTCCACTTAAAAAATAGGATTTATTAGATTTATATTTTTTTAATACATTCCAGTTAAAAGTATAACCATTTCCTCCTGGTTCTTTACCTTTTGTATCGAATAAATAATATTTACATACGTCTTCGTACGGCTCTAAAACTTTAAAATCGAATTGATTTTTAATAGAAAATACTTTTATAACAATTAAGCCTTTGTCTTGCAATTGCGCACACAGCTCTGGTGTTTCATTGCCATGTAATTGTACGCCTTGTAAATTATATTGCTCTACTTTGCTTAATATAAAATCGAGTTTTGAGTTAACAAAAACACCAATTTTTTCAATGCTATCAGGTAAGTCGGGCATCTCTCCTTTAAAATTACGGGGAGATCGTTCGTAAAAAATGAATCCTAAGTAATCAGGTTGTAATTCTGCAACATCTAAAATGTTGTTTTCAAGCTTCATTCCGCAGACTTTTAGTTTCATAGAAAATTTATTTTTAATATTATTTATGTGATGCTGAAACTAGTTCAGGCATGACGATTATTTTTACTGTAATTGTTTTATAAATTGCTTAGCGCTTTCTCCGGCATTATCTGTTTTCATAAAGTTTTCACCTATTAAAAAACCTTGATACCCATAGGGTTTTAATGTATTTATAGCATCTACGCTACTAATACCACTTTCGGAAACTTTTACAAAATCGTCAGGGATTAATTTACTTAATGTTTTGCTAGTTTCTAAGCTAACTTTAAAAGTTTTTAAATTTCTGTTGTTTACGCCTAACATATCTAGGCTTGGCATTATGGACTTATGTAATTCTTCTTCGTTATGTACTTCTAGTAAAACATCTAAATGTAGCTGTTTTGCTAGTTCTGAAAACTGTTTTATTTCGGCTTTAGTTAAAATGGCTGCTATTAATAAAATAACATCTGCACCATAAGCTTTGGCTTCTAATATTTGATACTCGTCTATAATAAATTCTTTTCTTAAAAGTGGTAAACTGCAACTGGCTCTTGCGGTTAATAAATCGTCTAAAGCACCTCCAAAATATTTTGTATCGGTTAAAACAGACATGCCACTTACGCCTGCATTTTCGTAGCCCTTTGCTACATCGAACACATTAAAATTTTGATTTATTATGGCTTTAGATGGTGAACGGCGTTTATGCTCTGCAATAATTCCTGTGTTACTAGACCTTAATTGTTTTGCTAACGATATTGTTGTTCTGTTAAACAATACGGAAGCTTCTAATTGTTTTACAGGAATAAGCTCCTTACGAAAGTCTACCTCTTTACGTTTATCTATTACTATACGTTTTAATATGTCCATTTTTTGAAGTTTGCAGTTTTTAGTTAGTAGCCTACAGTGGATAATACTAAGGGCTAATTTATTTCCTGCTTAATTGTATTAATGTATTTAAACTTTTTTTAGCATTTCCGCTTATTAAAGACTCTTTTGCTAATTTAAAACCTTCTTTATGCGAGATTTGTTTTGCTGTTGCTATTGCTAAGCCTGCATTTGCAAAAACCACATTGTTTTGTGCTTCTGTTCCTTCTCCGTTAATAATATCGATAAATATTTTTGCTGAAGATTCTACTGTATCTCCTCCAAAAATATCACGTTGTTCTATTTGATCAACTTTTAAATCTTTTGGGCTTAACATGGTTTCTTTAGCATTAGAGATTATTTTAGTATTTCCTGTTAATGAAATTTCATCATAACCATCTAGCGCATGTACTATACTATAGTTTTTATCTGTGTTTTGGTATAAGTAGCTATATAATCGTTGCAATTCTAAATTAAAAACACCTACCATTTGATTTTTAGGAAACGATGGGTTTACCATAGGACCTAGCATATTAAAAAATGTTTTTACGCCTAAAGCTTTTCTAATTGGTGCAACATTTTTCATAGCTGGATGGAATAAAGGAGCGTGTAAAACGCAAATACCAGCTTTGTCTATAGATTTTTGTAAGAAGCTTTTATTGTTGGTAAACTTAATACCTAAGTGTTCCATTACGTTAGAGGAGCCGCAGGTAGATGAAACACCATAATTACCATGTTTAGTTACTTTTACACCTGCGCCTGCCGTTACAAAAGAGGATAGTGTTGAAATATTAAAAGTGTCTTTACCATCTCCTCCGGTTCCGCATAAATCTATAGCGTTAAACTCGGAAAGGTCTACAGGAATGCATAATTCTAATAGGGCATCTCTAAAGCCCTGTAATTCTTCTAACGTAATGCTACGCATCATAAATACAGTAAGAAACGAAGCTATTTGACTTTGGTTATAATCTCCTTTTGATATGTTTACTAAAATGTTTTTAGCTTCTTCACTAGAAATATTTTCTTGGTTTATAAGCCTATTTAATATGTTTTTCATTAAAAACTAGTTTTTGTTTCCTTAACAGGAAAAATATTTTTCAAAATATTAAGTTTCTTAAAAGTTATATTAACTATGAGTTTACCCAATTTTCTAATATTTGTTTACCATTTGGGGTTAATACAGATTCTGGATGATATTGTACGCCACGCACATCGTAAATTTTATGACGTAGGGACATTATTTGTCCATTACTATCAAAAGAGGTTGCTTCTAACTGTTCGGGTAAATTAGTATTTACTACCCAAGAGTGATAGCGCCCCACCTCGATAGTTTTGTCTAGATTTTTAAATAATATTTCGTCATCTACTGTAATATTTACTTTAGTTGCTACGCCATGAAATACCGTGTCTAAATTTACTAATGTACCTCCAAAAACTTCACCAATAGCTTGTTGCCCTAAACAAACTCCTAAAATACTTTTTGTTGGTGCATAGTGTTTTATAATAGTTTTTAGTAACCCTGCTTCATCTGGAATTCCTGGGCCTGGTGATAATACTATTTTCTCGAAAGCGTCTACTTCGTCAAGCGTTAGTTTATCGTTACGTTTTACAGTGACTTCGCAGTTTAAATCTTCTAAGTAATGTACCAGATTGTATGTAAAACTGTCGTAATTATCTATTACTAATATTTTTTTCATAATATCTTGCTTTTGCGTTAAGGATTACTCGTTCACTTTTATTTTTTGGAACTCGTGATTGTTTCACAGTTGAGGCATGGTTGGAGCTCCTTGAAAAGAGCGACTGCCGAAAGCCTGACCCTTAATTTTATATCTCTTTTGCTAGTTCTATAGCTTTGGTTAATGCTCCTAATTTATTGTATACTTCTTGTAGTTCATGTTCGGGATTAGATTTTGATACTAATCCAGCACCAGCTTGCCAATGTAGCTCATGGTTTTTACTTAAAAAGGTTCTTATCATTATGGCGTGATTGTAATTACCATTAAAATCCATAAATCCTATAGCTCCGCCATAAAATGCTCTACTCGTTTTTTCGTACTGCTCTATAAGTTGCATGGCTTTATGTTTTGGTGCGCCGCTTAATGTTCCTGCTGGAAAAGTGTCGGCAACAACTTGCATAGTCTCTGTATTATCATGTATTTTTCCTGTAACTTTACTAACAAGATGTATAACGTGAGAGAAAAACTGTGCTTCTCTATAGGTTTCTACTTGTACTTGGCTTCCATGTCTACTTAAATCGTTTCGTGCTAAATCTACGAGCATAACATGTTCTGCATTTTCTTTATCGTCTTGTGCTAGTTTTTTTGCAAGTTCTGCATCTTGTTCGTCGTTTCCTGTTCGTTTAAAAGTACCAGCTATTGGGTGTATTTCGGCAATACCATTTGAAACTACTAATTGCGCTTCTGGTGAGCTACCAAAGATTTTAAAATCGCCATAATCGAAATAGAAAAGGTAAGGTGATGGGTTTATACTACGTAGGGCACGATAGACATTAAATTCATCGCCTTTAAATTCTTGAGAGAATTTTTTAGATAATACTAATTGGAACACATCTCCTCTGGCACAGTGTTTTTTTGCTAGTTCTACATGCGATTTGTATTCGTCATCTGTAAGATTAGATGTTATGTTAGAGTTTGTAGAAAACTCATAAGAGGCAAAGTTTTTAGATTTTATAAGGTGTAAAACATCGTCTATATTACTTGCATTATCGTTAAAACAGTGTGCAAAAACATAGGCTTCATTTTTAAAATGATTGATGGCTATTATGTTCTGGTATACGGCATAATAAATATCTGGGATTTCTATAGAATTTGGTTTTTTAGAAATTTCAACATCTTCAAAATACTTTACTGCATCATAAGCTGTGTAACCAAAAATACCATTATTAATAAATTTAAATTTCTTTTCGGAGGTTACTTTAAAGCGCTGTGTGAATTTATGAATTCTATTGGCTACGTTTTTTGTTCTATTGGTTAATGTACTACCATCTGGAAAGGTTTCGTAAATAGACTTTTCTGTTACTTTTATAGAGGCTATAGGGTTAAAACAGATATAAGAGAAACTATTGTCGTTAGCATGATAATCGCTACTTTCCAGTAGAATACTGTTTGGGAATTTATCTCTTATTTTTAAATAAATACTAACAGGCGTTATTGTATCTGCAAGTATTTTTTTGTAGTGTGTATATAGGCTAAATGTTTTCATTTTGCAAAAGCGTAATTTTTTTAAATTAAAAAAGGCTTGTCGTGAATGACAAGCCTTTTTTGTATGTTAATGTTAAATATACTTATAGGTTTAGATTCACGAATGTTGTTTTCGAGAATTCCACCACCAAGTTGTATTTAATTTTGTGTTCATAATTGTAAATAAAGTTCAAATATATAAATGAAATTTTAGTTTACAAAACCATTTAATAAAAAACCTCTTAAATTAATTTAAGAGGTTTTTCTGCTATTAATGAAATCCTTAATTAAAAAGATAATTTAATGTCTAAGTCGAACTCGTCTGATATTACTTTGTCTTTTAAGTTATCGTAAAAGCTAGAAGAACCGTATTTAACTTTGTATTTAGCTCTATTTACTTTTAGTTTAGCTGTAGCTGTATGCTCTGTTACATTCATATTAAACGTAATTGGGTGTGTAATGCCTTTAATTGTCATGTCTCCAGTTACAGTATAATTACCTTCTTTTCCTTTTAAGGATACTGCTGTAGTTTTAAATGTAGCTGTAGGGTACTCACTAACATTGAAAAAGTCTGCAGATTTTAAGTGTCCATCCAAATTTGCTTTTTGTTCTCCTTCTAGATCTGTTGTGTTAATAGACGTCATATCTATAGTAAAATTGGCTGCTACTAATTTTTTTGCATCTAGAGTTAAGGTGCCTTCTTTTAAGTTAATGGTTCCTTCATGCTTTCCTGTTAATTTATGACCAGTCCATGTTATTGTGCTGTTTTTTACTTTTACCTCTTTATTGACTAGGCCAGTAGTAAATGATACTAATGTTAAAGCTAATGCTATTACTAAAGTGTTTTTAATTGTTTTCATTTTTTATTAATTGTTATTTAATTTTAAAGTCTAATTTTATCTAATAAGTTGTTTAGTGTTTCTAGTTCGTCGTTAGTTAGGTTTTTAGTAAGGTTGTTTTCTTTTGCATCTAATTTATCATCTATCTGTTTCATTATATCTAGCCCCTTGTTAGTAATTAAAATTTCTATTTTTCGTCTGTTACTAGGGCAAGTATTTCTGGTTACTAACTCCTTTACTATTAATTTGTCTACTAATCGAGTTGTATTGCTCATTTTATTAATCATACGCTCCTGAAGTGTACTCATGTTTGCAGGTGTTCCTTTTTGCCCACGTAAAATTCTAAGAACATTATATTGTTCCATAGACAAACCATAACTTTTAAAGAAGCGACTAAAATCCTCTTTAATAGAATTACTGGTATAAAAAATATTAATAACGGTCTTTTGTGGGAGCGGTATTGGCTTTGTACTTTTTATAGCGTGTTCTATTTTCATTTGTTGTTACAATATTTGTATATACAAATGTATGTTTATTTTTATACTGAAACTATAATTTTGTGTTAAATTTTAATTTTGCTTGAAAGGAGTGTAATAACTTTATAAAAATAAAGATAGTATGGCCTTTAAATTAATAGGAACTAATACTAAATACAATTATATTTTATGAAACAACTAGTTTTAATGTTATTACTAACAGTGATAGTTTCCTGTAAAAATGAAGAAAAAGATATAAAAATTGTTGAAGCCGAAACCAAGGAATTATTGGCTAATGAGGTAATCTCTGAAGAACTTGTAGCAGAAGATGTGTCTAACTCGATAGAATTTCCTATATATAATTTTAAAGAATTAGAACCTTTACTAAATAAGGAAGATGATAAAATATATGTTATAAACTTTTGGGCAACTTGGTGTGCTCCTTGTGTTAAAGAACTTCCTTATTTTGAAAAGTTAAATACAGAATACAAGTCTAAAAATGTAGAGGTTATTTTAGTTAGTTTAGATTTTCCTAAACAGTACGAAAAAAAGTTAAAACCTTTTATACTAAAACACAAATTGGCATCTAAAGTTGTAGCACTAAATGATACAGACTCTAACACGTGGATACCTAAAGTTAATAAAGATTGGTCTGGTGCTATACCTGCTACTATAATATATAATAAAGAGAAGCGCCAATTTTATGAACAGTCTTTTAATTATAAAGAATTACAAACAGAAGTAAGTACGTTTTTAAACTAACCTTTTTTATATGCTATAGCGGTTAGGTTTAATACAAATAAATTATTAATAAAAATAAAACAGTTAGTCATGAAAAAAATAGTACAATTATTATGTGTTGCCGTTGTAATATTAGGTGTTAGCGCTTTTACAAATGGAAATAAAGAAGATAATACGGGGTATAAAGTAGGCGACATTGCTACAGATTTTAAATTAGAAAATATAGATGGTAATATGGTATCTTTATCAGATTTTAAGGACGCTAAAGGGTTTATTGTAACCTTTACTTGTAATACATGTCCTTATGCAGTTGCTTACGAAGATAGAACTGAAGCTTTAAACAAAAAATACGCAAAACTAGGTTATCCTGTAATTGCTATTATGCCTAACAATACAGAGGTTAAACCTGGTGATAGTATGGAAAACATGAAAGCTAGAGCAAAAGAAAAAGGGTTTACATTTCCATATTTAATGGATAAGGGACAAAAAGTATATCCGCAATATGGAGCAACTAAAACGCCACACGTTTATGTTTTAGAAAAAACTAAAAAAGGTAATGTTGTAAAATACATTGGAGCTATAGATGATAATTATAGTGATGCAAGTTTAGTAAAAGAAAAATATGTAGAAAATGCAGTAGATGCATTATTAAAAGGGAAAGCTGTTAAAGTAAAAGAAACACGAGCTATAGGGTGCTCTATTAAAGTGTAGTTTCTTTAAATATTAAATAAAATTTTAAAAAAAGAACCCGAAGTGTGTAACACTTCGGGTTTTTTATCGTCTATTTCTTAAAGAAAAGTTAATTTTGATTAACTTTGTACATAAAAACTTAAAAATGGCAGATTTATCTCAGGACGCTTGGGCAGAGCAACTTAAAAACGACGACAACGCTTTTATATTGGATGTTAGAACGGAAGAAGAGGTTGCAGATGGACATATTCCTAATGCTAAAAATTTGAATATATTTAAAGGTCAGGCTTTTATATATGAGTTAGAAGAACTAGACAAATCAAAAAACTATTATGTGTATTGTAAGTCTGGTGGAAGAAGCGGACAAGCCTGTGTTATAATGAATCAAATGGGGTTTGAAAACACTTATAACCTTGCGGGGGGATTTTCGCAATGGAATGGGGAGAAAACCCAGTAATTAAATAACATCATCAATCATGAAACAATTATCAATTACATTTAGTCTTTTGTTAGTACTGTTTTTATCTAGTTGTTCAGATCAAGCAGCTGGAGAAATAACAGTAGTTTCTACAGAAGAAATGGAAACACTATTAAAATTGGACGACGTTCAGTTAATAGATGTTAGAACAGAGAGAGAGCACAAAAATGGGCATTTGGCTTTGTCACAAAATATAGATTTTAACTCTCCTACGTTTGAAGAGGATATAAAAAAGTTAGATAAATTAAAACCGGTAATATTATATTGCCAAGGTGGCGGAAGAAGTGCTAAATGTGCAAAAAAACTTAAAGATGCTGGTTTTGTTAAAATTTATGATTTAGAAGGTGGTTTTTCTAAATGGCAACACCATAATTTAGATCTTAAATTAAAAAAGAAAGCTAAGACCTCTTAAATAAAATAAAACCTTTAAAATAGTAGTACTATAAAAAAGCCTTGTAATTAATCACTACAAGGCTTTTTTATGTTAGAGAAGTTTAGTTTTATTTATCTACTTTCTTTTTTATGTCGTTTATACTCTTCTTAATATCTGAAATGGCTTCGCTTAAGTCTGTTAGTTTTTTATCTTGAGCTTCTATAAAACTATGCATTTTTTCTTCAGCTAATTTTTCTATAATTTCTTCAATTGGCCCAGTTTCTTTAGTGATATAATGAGATCTACCTTCACTAACTTTGTTAACTTCTACACCTTTGTTGTACCGATCTCCTTTTCCTGTCATAATCCAATTAAGATTATATTCTGGATATATTTCAATTATTTTAAGAATTAAATCTACTCCGGGCGTACTTTTATTTCTCCTTATTACATTAAAATAACCACTAGTTTTACCTATGCTTAATTCAAAAGAACGCTGACTTTTAGTGACTTCTTTCTGTATTTCGAGTATTCTATCTACTATTTCCATTTACAAGGTTTACGTATAGTTATTCTATTTTGTGTGTATAATATTTTACATTACAAAATATTATTTGTATTTTAGTAAAACGGTACACCTCAAATGTACCAAATATTTACCTAGAAATCAATAATACATTTTATGATAACCACAGAAGAGACGAGAACGTTAAAGGTTCATCTTAAAACGAACTATATAAAAGATGTTTTAAAAGAGTTAGAGAGTAAAAATATAACCAGTAAAAGTGGAGAGCCATTTAGCGATACTTACATAAGTGCTGTTTTAAATGGAAGAAAGGAAAACCTTGATATAGAGGACGCCATTTTTATGGTATATCAAAAAAGAGTTTATGAATTTAATAAGCGTGAAAAGGCTAAAAGTAGATTATTATCTAAATAACAATACTATAACTATCTAGTTATTGGTATGCTGAAAACAATTAATGATAGGTTGATAAATTGTTTTTTAAGTTTGAGGCCGCCTAGATATCCAAAAGTTTAGGTAGCCTCTTTTTAACTTATTTATGCTAAACCCTTTAAAAAAATATTTTATGTTGGTTTGGTAATGCTTTTACATCCTTGCATTAGTATGTTTGGTATAACAATTATATTAACGAATATTGTGGCAAAATTTAATTTTTTGAGCACAAGTTATCGTTTCTTGAAATTGATAGTGTAGAAGGCATAGTAGTTACAGTAATATTGCTATCGGTATGTAATAATTAACCTCTGTAATTACATGGGGTAATCCCTCCATGTCATTTAAAGAATTTTTTTAATCACCATCGTTATCTGTAGTAGTAATAATTATAGATAATATACTGCGTACGTCTACACTAAATAAAATTTCTAGAGCTTCTATTTCATTATACAGAGCTTCTACTTCTGTAGGGTGAGTACTTATTGCATTGTATAAAGGTACAGGTATGGCATTTATAGCAGTTTTAATATCGTTTAATTTATTTTGTACGCTATTATTTAAAATAGAATTATTAGTAATAGAAAACACATAATCGTCTATGCCAAGACCATTAGGGTTAAAATAAGTGTTTTCTACACTATTAATATTTTCCATTAAAATATTTAAAGATAACTTACTAAAGTAGGCTTGTAATAACTCTGGGTTTGTGTTTGTAGAATTTTCTAAACCAGCAGGTTTTCCTACTTTTTTAATTTTAGCGGTATCTATAAGGTTATATAAACCATTATATAGTTTATTAAAAGAGCCTTGAATACCTTCGGCATTATTATTTATAAATGTATTAGCATAATTTTCTGGAGTAGTCCATATACCATTAAGCCTTTCGGCTTGTGCCTTAAATTCCAGAGCTGTATATTTTAAATAATTTTTTCTTTTTTGGGAAGTAAAAAACTGAGTGTTAACGGTTGTCACATCATTATTAAATAATAAATATTCTAAAGCAGAAAGTGTTTTTATTTGTGGACTTAAACTAGAGACTAATTCTTCTGTAATTTCAGTATTGTTAATCATTACATTTTCTAAAGCATTAGGTAATGTTGGCCAATTGTATAAGGCTTGATGCATAAATTGATCTCTAACAGAGCCTATATTAAAAGCATAAATATTTGCGTAAGCAAGAGCGGTTTGTTGCCATTGGTTTCGTAAAGATGTTAGATTGGCCTCGTTTGTAGAAGTTAAGTAATTTTCAACTTTTAGATTAAGTGTATTGGCTTGGTTTTTAAACTCTAAAACTGCTGGTAATATTTGCTGATTTGTAAGCTCATTTAAAAGTGCTTTAACTTGAAAAGTAGTGGGTTCTGTAGTATTGTCTGTTTTAGAATCGCATGTAAATAATAACAAGGCGATTAGTATTAAATTAATTTTTTTCATTTTCATTTTCATTTTTTAGAGAGAGTTTACAAAAGCAATAACCTGTTGGCGTTTATTTAAAGGAAGGTTTTTAAAGGCTTGTTTACTATTTTCTGCTTCACCACCATGCCATAATATGGCTTCTTCTATATTTCTTGCTCTTCCATCGTGAAGTAAGTTTGTATGGCCGTTTACAGTAGCAATTAGTCCTATACCCCAAAGTGGTTGTGTACGCCATTCGTTTCCGTTAGCGAGAAAGTCTGTTCTATTATCGGCCAGTGCATCACCCATATCGTGCAATAAGAAATCGGAATATGGTTTTATTGTAATGTCGTTAAGAAGCGAATTGTTTGTTGTTTCTGTTTTTTGATTTATTGCATGGCAGCCAATACAGTTAAGATCGTTAAATAATACTTTTCCTTTTAATACTTCTTCGTCTTTAAAATTACGGCGATTGGGTACGGCTAAATGTTCTTGATAAAATACAATTTTATCTAATTGAGTATCTGTTACCTCTGGAGTTCCACCATTAGGAGCGTCTATACAGTCTTGTTGAGGAGAAGGACAATTATTATCTGGAAAAAGACTTGTTGTTAACCCCATGTCTCCATGAAAAGCTCCTGCTACTTGTTGTTTTAGTGTTGGTGCATTAGCTTTCCACCCATATTTTCCTAATTGAGTTGTATTTGTTTCTTGGTTGTAAACATAATTGGCACGTCCAGAAATTCCATCATTATTACTATCATTAACGTCTTCATATTTAATAATTTCAATATCTGGTAAAGCGCTTATTAAACCTAAGCCTATTGTTTGTTGTGCTACTCTAGGAGACGTTTTAACTCCCGATAGAGAACCAAAAGCTTCTTGCTCAAAACTATAAATAGGGTTTTGTAATTGGTATGTTGTTCCATCTGGATAACTCTCTGTAATAGTTTCGTATACAACTTTAACTTTTGCTTCAAAAGGAATGCCGTTATTTGCTCTATCTTGAATTTGTGCGCCATAACCAGGAACTGGTATTGCATTGCCATTACTATCTTGCCCAGGTAAACTTACCCGCATTAAAAAACCGCTAGAGCCCACATTATTTACTAGTGGCTTGCCTCTACCATCTTTAAAATGGCATGTAGCACAAGCTCGGGCGTTAAATGTTGGACCTAAACCATCTCTTGCTGTTGTAGAAGCAGGAGAGGAGACCCATGTTTGGTTAAATAAAGAATTACCTGTAGCAAATTGTGCTTGTTCTTGAAAAGTTAATCCATCAATTTCAAAGCCAAATGCATTTTGGCTTGTTGAGAAAACTCCTAAAGGGCCAGTTAATAATTCTTCTCCTTCTTCATATAATGAAGTAGTGTTTACAGGCTCATAATCGTCTTTACTACAATTAAAAAGAATTATGCTTAGTAAACTAAATAAGAGGATAATGTTATGTTTCATTTTTTTATTTCAATGTGAAAATCCCGATATAAAAAATAGCGGGATTTTCTAAAAAAAATTAAGAAAAATATGTAATATTTAAGTACTATAAATTAATTCCTATTGCTGTTGCCGAAGCACTAATTTCATCTGCTAAATCTTGTAATGCTTTTACACTTTGCATAACAACACCAAAAGTAGCATCTGTAGAGCTTTCTTGAGTAATTAAATAATCGAAAGGTTGCGCATTATTTGCTATAGCATTAACTTTATTCATAGCATTATTTGCAGCAGTTTTTAATGTTTCTGCTTGTGTAGGATTAGCTTGTTTTACTAAATCGTAAAAAGAGGCTCCAGAGATGGTATTGTATTCTCCAAAAATAACATTGTAAACTCCTTTGGCATTTGCATAAATGTCTCTATGTGTATTGTCGCTAAAGCAAGAATGCTCATCTTCTTGTCCCAATCCATTAATTCCATCTGTAGAATCTACAGGAGCAATAATACGCTCAGAACTTAACTCATCTCCAGCTATAAAAAAGGCTCCATTTATTAATTGGCGTAATGCAACATTTTCGTCTAAGTTATTAAATACAGTTCTGTATGCTCCATTAGTATTCCATGTGTTTACTAATGCTTGTAAATCGTTTATTAGTAATGTTGTTGCTACTTGTAAGTATTGTGTACGTCTATCTGCATTAGCTGCCGTTGTATAATCGGTATATGCTCTTAAACCCGCTTTATCTTCGTTAGGTAAAGTATTGTCTTGTCCCCAAAGTAAAAATTCTATAGCATGCCAACCGGTACTAATGGATTTATCGTTTTGTTCTTCATTTAAACTTGCAATGGTAGCAGCATCTATAGTTACACTTGTGTCTGCTATTATACTAGAGTAACTACCTGCATAAGGCTCTGTTCCAGAAGCAACATAATCTATATAACTTTCATCAATTGGCCATGCATTCATTTGCCCTTCACTACCAAGTGCCCAAGATGGGCCACCAGCAGTAGCTTCTGTATCTACAGGACCATTGCATTCTCTATAAGCCTCAGTTTGTCCATAAGCTTCTCTTGCAGCTAACCATGCCTCTTTTGCAGCTGTAAAGTTTGCGTCATTTGGCGTTGCAATAAATGTATTAATAGCTGCTTGTAAGGATACAGCACCATTATAACTATCTAGGTAAGATTGATAAACAATGTTTGCGTAATTTTGTATTACTGCAGATTTTGTAACAGTGTTTGTTGTTGTTGGTGTGCTATCATCGTCTGATGAACACGAAATAAATACTAAAGCTAATAGAGCAAAAGCACTTAAAAATTTAATTGTAGATTTCATTATGTTTTATTTAGACTAATTATAAATAGATGGCAAATGTATTTTTTAGATTTGTAAAAAACAAGTTTATTTTTATTTATTCTAAATAAGTATAGTGTGTTTTTTATTTAAGCATTGTTAATCAGTATTTTATTTGTTTTTTTTAAAATGAATAGTGTATACCTTTTTAAATGTATTTGCAGGTATTATCTTTGAAGTAATTAATCGATATAAAATAACCCTCTTATGAATGCCTATTTTTTGCCCTTTGCAGGCGGTAGCGAAATTTCTTATACACCATTAACCAAATTACTATCTCTTAAACAAATTGCATGTTACCAATGTAGTTTGCCAGGGCGAGGGAAACGAATTAGAGAGCCTTTACTGGAAAGTGTTGAAGATATGGCAGAAGATATTTTTAAACAGCTACAAGATCGGTTTTTTAAGGGTGATTATGTGCTTTTTGGACATAGTATGGGAGCGCTATTAACGGTACATTTATTATCTTTAATAGAAAAATACAAGGCACCAATGCCTAAACATGTTTTTTTATCGGGTAGAGGAGGAGAAATAAAAATGCCTGAGCCTCCACTTAAAAGTGAAATGGATTCTAAAACATTTAGAGCTGCTTTAAAAGCCTTTGGTGGTTTACCAGATGAAATTTTAAAAGAAGAGGCAATAATGTCTTTTTTTGAGCCAATAATTAAAGCCGATTTTAAGGCTATTGAGCATTATTTGCCTATAGATGTTAGGTTACAAGGTTTACCAGTTACTGTTTATTATGGTACGGAAGACGATTTTAATTTACAGCAAATAGAATGTTGGCAACGTATTACCGATAAAAAAATTACAACTAGAGCTTTTAATGGAGGACATTTTTTTGTTTTAAATAAGTATGAAGCTATTGTTGAGGATGTTTTATTTGAAGTTATACAATTGACTTGATAAATAATACAGTTCATCCTTAAAAATAGACTGTTCGGTAACTCTCTTTTTTTAATTAATAATTAGCCATAGATATTTGGTAAGTAATTAAAAAGAGATATGATAAAAAAACGGATCATTGCCTATATTGTTGATTATCTGGTTATAATGTGCTATGCAATAATCTTGTTTTTA
>NZ_JBSHNS010000114.1:0-1506 GCF_053601635.1 Pontimicrobium sp. MEBiC01747 | reverse complement strand
GCTCTTTCTTCTGCTTTACGCAATTCGTAAGTTGTACGTCTAACAACAACTTCATGTCTGTGCTCTACAAAATAATGTATTAATTCTTTTAAGTTTAATAATTGCGGACGTCCATTTACAAGTGCAATATTATTAACGCTAAAAGACGACTGTAATGCGGTATATTTATATAACTTGTTTAATACAATATTTGGTATGGCATCACGCTTTAAAACGTAAACAATACGCATACCGTTTCTATCAGACTCATCTCTAATTGTAGAAATACCGTCTAACTTTTTATCATTAATTAAATCGGCAGTCTTTTTAATCATGTCTGCCTTATTAATTTGATAAGGTACTTCTTCAACTATAATACATTCACGCCCATTTACTTCTTCAATATTTGCTTTTCCACGAATAACGATTCGCCCACGTCCAGTGTGAAAAGCTTCCTTTACACCATCATATCCATAAATAGTACCTCCTGTTGGAAAATCGGGGGCTTTAATGTGTTGTATAAGCTCATCAATTTCAATATCGTTATTGTCTATATAGGCAATAGTACCATTTACAACTTCTGTTAAGTTGTGTGGTGGCATATTTGTTGCCATACCTACAGCAATACCAGATGCTCCATTAACTAAAAGCCCTGGAATACGTGTTGGTAATACTGTTGGTTCTTCTAAAGTATCATCAAAATTTAATTTATGGTCTACTGTCTCTTTGTCAATATCTGCTAACATATCCTCAGATATTTTACGCATACGTGCTTCTGTATAACGCATTGCTGCTGGACTATCACCATCAATAGAACCAAAGTTTCCTTGTCCATCTACTAACATGTAACGCAAACTCCATTCTTGAGCCATACGCACCATTGCATCGTAAACCGATGTATCACCATGTGGGTGATACTTTCCTAAAACCTCACCAACTATTCTTGCAGATTTTTTATGTGCGCTATTTGCTCTAACACCTAATTCATGCATACCATATAGTACACGTCTATGAACTGGTTTTAAACCATCTCGTACATCTGGGAGTGCACGTGACACAATGACTGACATTGAATAATCAATGTAAGCCGATTTCATTTCATCTTCAATATTAATTGGGATAAGTTTTTCTCCTTCTGCCATATATAATATAATTAAGTTTTTATCAGTATTTCAAAACGTGCTAATATAATTATTTCATCAGTCACAGTAACGTTTAAACAAGATTTTTTAACAGTATTTATTAACAATTTCAAGAGTGATTTTCGTTAATAAGTTATATTACTAATTATTTTCTTTTATAAAGATTTTTTTGTCTCTTAGCTGAATTCATATTATTTAAGGAATAGTTTTTGCGTTTGGTAATATGATTTAGTAATTTTAATCCTGAAACGAGATAAATATATGGATGATAATTTTTCCCCAAGAGTTAAAGATGTAATTGCATATAGCAAAGAGGAAGCATTACGCTTAGGTCATGATTTTATTGGAACTGAGCATTTAATGCTTGGTTTATTAAGAGATGGCA
>NZ_JBSHNS010000113.1:0-330 GCF_053601635.1 Pontimicrobium sp. MEBiC01747 | reverse complement strand
TGGACCAACACCAGACGATGTTTGTGATACCGCAACGGTAACCATAACCGTAGACATGGGACCAGATGCCGACATGGATGGCATCCCAGATGTAGTAGACCAAGATGACGATAACGATGGTATTCTAGACGTAGCCGAAGGCCCAGGCGACCCAAGTGCCGATGACGATAACGATGGCGTACCAAACTATTTAGACGACGACCCAGCCGATCCATTAGTAGGAGACGTTAACGGAACCGTAGAACCAGCGTACGATAATGATGGCGATGGCGTAAGTAACCACTTAGACCTAGACGCCGACAACGATGGCATCTACGATACCGCAGAAAC
>NZ_JBSHNS010000112.1:0-2651 GCF_053601635.1 Pontimicrobium sp. MEBiC01747 | reverse complement strand
ACATCATTCTGACTTGTTTCAGAATCTCACATCATTTTCAAATTTCACTAGACATAACAAATTCCATCAAAACACACAAAAATTACCTTTTCTAATAATTCCACACAAAAATGTAACAATTAACTAAAACTTAACACATATAAATTGAGTGTAAAAATTTCAGAACTAATAATTTTTAACGAAATTGCTAAACTAAATTTGTTCAACCAATAAAAAACGAGATATAATATGTCTGATGATTTTGATTTATTAGAAACTAATACTAACGAAAAAAGTGAAAAGGTAGATGTAAATTGGGGCAAAGCTATAGATACAATGAAATCTAAGCTAGCACAAGAGGATGACCCCGAAAGTCGTCAAAAAATACTAAATGCAACATTAGACGATGTTGTACAAATGGCAGAAAAGGACAGAACAACACTTTTAGATGCAATTAAAGATTTAACAGACTACCAAGACGAGGTTGGTATTTTATTCGAGCGTTTTTCTGCATTAAACGAAACAGAACAAAAAGTTATCGACGATGCACAAAAAGCATTAGACAGAGCAAAAATAGAACTAGAAGATGCACAAAAGGTGCCAGACACTTGGTGGAACAATCTTTGGGGGCGTAAAAGCAAAATAGCTAAAGCAGAAGACACATTAAAATCTGCAGAAAAAGTACGTGCTGGAGCAGATAACAAAGCTAAAGCAATGTTCCAAGAACGTATAGAAAAAGCAGATGTACAAACACTATTAAGTGAACTGTCGTACAAATCTCAAGCAGCAGTAACCCGATTAAAAAACCGCGAAGTAGAAATAAAAGAAGTAGAAGAAAAACTTAAAGACGCTATAGTAGAAGCCTCTAAAAACCACACCAAAGCCTTAGAGAAAAAGAAAGAAGTAGAAGATAAGTTAGAAGAACAATACGCATTACTAAAACAAGCCAGACAAGAATTAGAAGATATTGCCGATAAGCAATCTGCAGAATATGCAGAATCTATTGGTAAAATGACAGCTTTAGAACAAAAAGTAGAAGAGCTGGAAGGTCTTAAAAATGCCTACACAACTTTAGCAGCATCCAAAGATAGTTTTGTACATAAGCATAATTTAACCATAAAAGTATTAACCTCTTTACGTAGTAACTTACAAACGCATAGAGCAAAATTAAAAAGTGATACAGAAGAGCGTTTAAAGTACTATGATGGTTATGTAGTAGCATTAAAAGCGAGAACAGATCAAGAATTTGCTGCAATATTAGAGCACTTAGGTGTAAAAACAGACGAACATATTGGAGAAACATTAGCGTCTATGCACACAGCAAGTGCAAAAGCACGTCAAGAAATGATGGATAATATTCCAGTACACGAAAAAGTAATGCAAGGCGTATACAGTAGCTATGCAGAGGCCTTACAAGAAATTCGCGCAAAAGATGGAGACATACAAAAGAATTTTGCAGAGCGTTACGGTATAGATATGAAAGAACTTTTCGAAGATTACTATGCAGCACAACCAGCACCACAAGGAGGAGATGGAGACGATGTGCCACCACCACCAAAACCAGCCGCAGAAGACGATATGTTGAGCTAAGTTCTCACGAAAGAGGGAATCTCTTAAAAATATAAAAGAGATTATAAAAATAATTTGGGCGTTACCTCCAATATAATTGGAGGTCAGGCTTTCCGCTATATCTTTTTTCTAAAAAGAAAAAAGGATGCCGCTGCAATCCTTAACGCAGAGCTAGCCTAAGACAGTTTATTAATTAAAAAATATAAAATACCTAAGCCTTCGTTTTTTTAACGCTTTATAAAATTAAGAACATCAAAAAATAATGTCTGTAAATCACATTGTAACCCCTTTAGATTCGGCAGTTCTAGACAGCAAAGAACAATATGTATTCTACCACAAAAAAGTAGACTTTGCATTAAAAGAATTAATAGTAAGTGTACAACAGAAAGCATTGTGTACACCTCAAGAAATGGTGTTTTTTAAACAATACTGCGACCTTTTATTGTACTCTATAGAAGCCATGCGTATAAAATATATGTACGATGAAGAAGATAACATGAAGGTAGATTTAACCGATTCGGGCTTTCCTAATTATTTAGAGTTTAGGTATTTATATAACGATTTATCGTTAAGAGATAATTATATAAATAAGCTGAAAGATGTAAGTGAGTTACAAGACGAATTTCTAGACCAATTATTACGTAAAAAAGAACCCATACGTAAAGATAAACTCTTTCAAGCCGCTTCTATAGTATATTACACATCGGTAGAGCAGCAATATATATTTAACAGATTTGTACAAGGTAAAATAATAAAAGCCCCAGAAGATATTGCAACAGAATATATGACGAGTTGGAGTTTTTACGATGTATCGCTAAACAGACCGTTTATTTGTTTTATGTATTTTGATTATGATGGAAAAGACCCATTAAAAGAGAAAAATGAAATATACAAGACATTAAAAGCCATAGCCGATCGAAAAATGCCATTAGACACGATGGCATACGGAATAGACAGAAGGCTGAAAAATGTATTTCCAAAGCATATAAAACGAATAGATTTAGGACCATTTCATAATGTATTTGCTAAAGATGAAAATGAGCTAACACATTCCATTTTAGAAAGTATTGCAAAAAAAGAAATCTCATTAGAGTCCTATGCAC
>NZ_JBSHNS010000111.1:0-18090 GCF_053601635.1 Pontimicrobium sp. MEBiC01747 | reverse complement strand
GAAATGTAATGGTGACGTCTCCTGCTGTTTGACTGCCTAATACCGTAGCTTCTATGGCTGATAAATCAAAAGCCCACAGACCATCATTGTTGTCATCACAGATTAATTGATCTGGAACTGCATTGGCTGTTGGGACTTCATGAAAATCTAAAATAAATTCAACAGTAGAAATTAAAGCATTATTTGCATCAAAAGCTTGAGCAGTATATGTTGCATCTGGTGCTACAACATTATTTAAAATTGGTCCTGTTTCAGTAAGAGCTGTGCCATCTTGATCCCATGTATATGTAACAGCAGCAGTGGTAGTAGCATCTAAACTAACAGTTTCGTTATCACAAAAATTTAATGTATTTACTATTGAACAATCTGTAGAACCAGCTCCATTATTATTGGAATTAGTTTGCTCTAACTGGATAAACCCAGGGTTATTACTAAAATTAGTAATTAGTAGAATGTATATTTCTCCAGTCATTGCATTGTTTATGGTGAAGTTTTCAATGAAAGCTCCAGAATAACTACATGCTACAGTATTTGCGGCGGTTAATTGGCCACATACATTTGTATTATTAAAAGGACCGTATGTTATGAAGTCAACATCTATACCTGTACCATTAAAATCTGCTTGAGTGTTTTGAATGATATTAAATGTTAAAGTACCAGGGTCATCTATTTGAATAAAATACCAAGCTGGATTTGGTTGACTACCTAAGCAACCATAATTAGGTCCAGGTTCTGCATTCCCTGCTCCAGATGTATTAGGGAAAACTAATGATGTATCTCCTGCACAAAAAGGGCTAGCATCTGCACATGTAGTACCTTGCGAAAAAGAGACATTTAAACTTAGTATGAATATGATGAATAAGAAATTATTTCGTAGTAATTTCATTTTTTAATGTTTAGAGGTTTATTTAAATCTGTAGCTTAATTCTGGTTGATGTTTTGATCTTAATTTAAGATAAGCTTCAAATTGTTCTTTAGATAATACTTTATGTATATCAAGTGTTTGTAACTTCAATTTAGTGTTGAAATCACTTGCTTTGATATTTTTATTGTATAATTCTTTTTGGTATTTACTAAAAATAGATTTTATTTTTTTCGATTGTCCATTATCTAATTTTAATTCAGTAGTGTATAATTTTGTGATTTTTTTTAAATCGGTTGTTTTGTCTTGTGCAAAAGCATTTAGTGAAACAACTAAAAAAGCTATAATAGTAATTTTTCTCATTAGAAATAGTTTTGTGATGTCATTCTATATTACATAAGAGTAATGTCTTAAATTATATATAATAAAAGAAAGGAGCAGAATAGACATATTTATATATTATATAACAACTATATAGAGTGAAACCCTACCTTGTTGTTATCTTTTTAAAGTGAAGTGATTCATAAAAACACGACCATCATCAAGAGTTACAGAAAACCAATAGTCACTATTGGGAAGAGGTTGTCCATTTAATGTTCCATCCCAACCTCGACTAGAAGCTTTTATTTGAGTAATTAGTTTACCATATCTATCAAATATGTAAATTTTAGAATTTGATTGAAATTCAGAAGACACTCCCTTTACTTGCCAATAGTCATTTACTTGGTCTCCGTTAGGAGTGAAATATATTGGGAAGTCAATAATTGAGAATGACTTTTGTACAACTCCGCAAGAGTTTTTATCATTAACATAGACAACATGAATACCTGGTTCTAAATTTTCGAAAATATTAGAGTCTTGGTATACACCATTTTCATTGTCTAATGTGTATTCATAATCTCCTAATCCTGATACATATATTGTAGCGCTGTTTCCTGTAGTACTTATATGATCTATAGTTGCAATGCTTGACGAATCTACATTAACAATTCTATCGGCATAACAACCTTCAGGGTTATTAGAGGTGATAGTATTTGTTTCGGTAATTCTAACAGTATAAGTGCCGGGTTCATCGACTATAATCTGAGGTGTTATTTCATTAGATTCTAACCATAGGAAGGCATAATTGTTAATTGGTAAAGGTAAATCTCCAACATCTATTGTAATATTAGAATTGTTAGTGTTTATATCTTCGCAAAAGAAAACATTTTCAACAGGTTCTATATCTGGAGGTGTGTTTAATATAATTTCAAAATTACTAATACTAAAACAATCGCTACCTCCAACATTTTCTAATCTAACATATATTGTTTGATTGGTTTGCGGTGTTGGATAAAAACTAGGGGAGACAATACCATTTTGTCTATTTGTAGCATCTAATTCATTTTCATAGAACGATAAAATGAAATTAGTGTCATTTAAAATATTATTAGGGATAACACTTGTTAGATCTGTAGTTGCATTATCATTAGATTGGCAGGTTGTTAAGTCATCTAAATCCATTACTGGTGGTTGACCAGAAATAGTTAGGGTTCTTAACACAAGTTGATTTTCTCCTTCTGCAACTATACTTATGGTAATATTATATGTCCCTGGTGCAGAAAAAACATGAGTTGGCGATATATTGTTTGATGTATTATTAGCTCCAGATGCCGGGTCTCCAAAATTCCATGTTATACTATCTATTGTTGTTGATGTGTCTATAGAGAATTCTGTAGAATCACCAAAACACGTATTATTAAATACGTTAGTAGCAAAAAAGTAAGATTGTATAAAGGGGGGTAAACCTAAGCGAGATGTTTCACCTCCTAAAAAGATAGTTTCAGATTCGTAATTTGCAGTTGTACCTATTTCATTTGGATCATTAATAACACATATAGAAGATTGTCCAAATTTTGCTATATATAATTTTCCATCTAAAGCTTGTTGAATAGCTCCTAATTGCCCATCTTCTTCAGCAATTATAATATCTGAATTAAGTATTTGAGCCTGTGTTGGTAAGGTTATGTTATATTGGTGGATTTTTGAAGTTTCCTGAACGTTATTATAATCAATAATTTCAGAAATATAGAGGAGTCTACTATCAGGGGAGAACTCGCAACCATAAGGACCAACAGTGTTAGTCGCATAATTAGAAATAGTAATTGGGTTGGTAAGTTCTCCAGTTGTAGCATTAAAATCGAAAAGCTGCACTTCATTTCCATGAGACTTTGCACAAGCTACTTTTTCTCGATTAGGTGATGCTTTTAAATAACCTATTGAGCTATTGGTGTTTCCTCCATGTACTGAGCCTACAGAACTAATAACAGGTGTAGTATTAAGCCCCGTATCACTTACTAAATAGGCTAAAAATTCATTGTTTCCCCAACCATGTCCAATTACCCATATACTTTCTCCATCTGCGCTTTCTACAGCGGTTATTTTTTCAGTCGTAGGTGTTGCCAACGAAACATTTTTTGTGTTTGTAACACCACCTAAACCGCCATCTAAAGTAATATCTATAATAGAGTACTGTAACCCAAATTCTCCTGCTCTTGCATCTACTGTAAAAATAAAGTAAATGGAGTTACTGCCTGGTTGTGGTATTATTATGGCAGATTGTGTGCTAGAGTCATCTCCATTTAATCCTGTTCCATTAAGCATAATTTGATGGTTTCGATTCCAAACAGTTATTCCATCAGAGTAAAACAATAGTTGGCCTTGCTTATTAGATATTGTTGAACACCCTTCTGTTGTAAATATTTGACTATTAAGTGCAGCGCTAGGAAAACCACTATTAAAGTTTAATCCAGCATTTTCTCCAAAAAACCAAAAAGCAGTTTCATTTTGAGCTAAAAGTGTATGCGAGAACACAATGCTCAAAATAAAAAAAAGAGTTCTTATGGATTTGTAATTTAACATGTAATCTTAACGCTTTAAAGTGAAATGATTTTGATAAACGCGACCATCTTCTAAAGTTACAGAAAACCAATAATCACTTTGTGGTAAAGGTTTTCCTTTGTATGTTCCATCCCAACCTCTGCTTGATGCTTTAACTTGAGTAATTAATTTACCATATCGGTCATAGATATAAATTTTAGAATTTTGTTGAAAATTGGGCGATATACCATATACTTGCCAAGTGTCATTTATGCTATCTCCATTTGGTGTAAAATATAAAGGAAATCCAATAACGGATATCATTTCTTCTGTAATCCCGCAATTGTTTTTTATATCTTTAATTAGTACTGAATATATGCCTGGAGAGACTTGTGTAAATACATTACTATCTTGATAAGGGGTAGTGTTACCATCCTCGTCTACTAATGCATATTGGTATTCTCCTTCTCCAGAGGCTATTACTGTAATTTGATTATTACCTAAACTACCATCTATAACTTGTAAAGAATCTACTGTTGCAATATTTGAAGGGGATACTGTTACTGTTCTAGATTTAGAACATCCAGTTAAATTATCTGTAACTGTAACGGTGTATGTTCCAATTTCATTTACTAAAATAGATTCTGTGTTAGGGCCATTGGACCAACTGTAAGAATAATTATTAATGTTAGGAGATGGTATTCCAGAACTAATTGTTTGTTGAACAGGAAAATCATTTAAGCAATATAAAATAGTTTCATCGTTTGCTACAGGAGGTAATGGATTTATAGTTAGTAATACTTCGTTAATACCATAACAGGCATTGTCATTTTCAACTCTAACATAAATGGTCTGGGAATAGGGTATAGTATTTTCATAGACCATATCTAATGGGGTCTGCTCTAGAAGAGCATCATTAAATGTTTCGTAATAGTTTATTGTTAAACCTGCTGGTAATCCATTTAAAATTTCTGCTGAGAAATCATTAAGGTTAAAAAAATGTTTACCATCTTCAGAGCCTAATTCATCGCAGACTTCTGGAGCAACATAATCGTTTATAGCTGTTGTACTTACTTCTAGCACAAGTTCACTATAATTAACACAACCTGTTAAGTCATTAGTGACTTTAACATGGACTGTTTGAGGGTTTTGTGCGTTATTGTATGCAGTACTGTTTAATGGATTAGTATTTGTTTGTGCATCTGCTAATGATAAATAGAATGTTGTTGAACGATCTGGTGTACTACCTGTTAATACATCATTTGCTTCTGTTAAATTAAAAGTAGTAAACCCATCGACACTTCCATCTTCATCACATTGGTATAAGTCACTATTAAAAGCTTCGGGAATTGGATTTATTGTTAATGTTACTGGTCCTGTTGCAAAGCAGTTAGCGTTACCATTATTTTCTATTCTAACAAAAATAGTTTCGTTAAAAGGCGTGATATTAGTATATGTATTGGGTAATGGTGCATTACCATTGTTGGCATTATTTTGAGAACCGTGGTAAGATACAGTGTATTCATTAGCATCTTGAGTGCCCAAAACATCTAAGTTGAAATTAAGCAAATTAATCTCAGTTTGGCCATCCATAGCATTTGTATCCTCATCGCAAGCTTCTAAATTAGTAACATTAGCTACTGTAGGCGTATTAAAAACTTCTATTTGAAATGTAGTAATATCAAAGCAACGTCTGTAGCCAGAATTTTCAACTCTAACGTAAATTGTTTGCGGGTTTGATGTGTTTTCATAAAGTCCATTAATACTATTAATGCCTATTTCAGCATCAGACATTGTAGCATAATATTTAACATCGAAAGTATCGGGATCTTGACCGTTAAGGACAGTACTATCTTGTGCACTAAAATCGAATTCAGATAAACCATCATTATCGTCATCACAAACATTTATATCGTTAGGCTGTGTTGCGGTTGGAATAGCAAAGTAAGACACTTCTGCTAGACCTTCTAAATCTCCACAAAACCCATTATTTAATTGTATATCTACGGTATATACTCCTGGGCCATCAATTTCTAAATCGAAATCTGTTTCTGGTAAAAGGTTTCCATCCATATACCAAGTATAGGTAGCATTGGCTAAGTCTTCTGCCATTAAAGTATAAGTACTGCCTTCGCATAATGAAAGTTCTATAGTGTTTATACCATTTTGTATAATGTCTATTTGTTGAGAGAAAAAAGATTGAATAAAAGGAGGTAATCCTTGTCTGGATGGATTTGATAGCGCAATGCCTTGATGTATATAATTACAACCAGTTCCAAGTGTATTGGGGCTGTCTATAATGGCTAAAGAAGAAATTCCTTGATCGTAAGTGGCGCTTAATGCTCTATATATTTTTCCATTTGGCCCTAATTGTAAGCCGCCTCTATACAATTGCCTTTCGTCTATTACTATTTGGCTGTTAGAAATATTATTAGAGGTTAAATCGTATTGTATTAAAGATGAACTGTGGTTACCTGGAATATTGTTTTGGCTTGGGTCTGATTGGTTAAAATAGTCATTAGAGGATGTAACATATAATAATTGACTATTTGGTGAGAATTCTACACCATAAGGGCGATTATTATTATCTGTAGAAATGGTTAAGGTCTCCATATTACTTACAGTACCTGTCGCATCATTAAAGTCTGCAATAAATAATCCAGAACCAGAATTTGCGCAGGCTAATTTTGTGCCGTTTGGAGAGAATTTTAAGTTTCCTCTAGAATCGCTAATTCCTAACCCGTTTATTGTTGAGACTACTGCTGTAGTATTTACACCAGCACTACTAACTTCAAAAGCATGAAACGAATTCATAAAACTAGAAGAAGACCCTGTTGTATTTGATAAAGTAATAACCCAAATATTTCCAGTTGTACAGTCTTTTAAGACTGCTGATATTTTTTCGGAACACTTATTTAGTAAATTAACGTTTTTTGTAGTTGTAATATCACCTAAACCTCCATCTAACGTCATATCTACCTCAGAATAATTTAGGCCTGTTTGATTTTGATTGGATCCAACAGTGAATACATAATAGATAGTAGAGTCCCCGGGTTTGGGCACAACTAATGCCGATTGTGAACTAGATTCATCTCCAAGTAATCCAAAACCATTTGGCATGACTTGATGATTGGCATTATAAAGAGTAGACCCATCGGTGTATAATTGTAAATTGCCATCTGTGTCAGAAATAGTTGTACACCCTTCAACAGTAGATAAAGCACCGTCATTTAAAGGTGTAACGACTCCTGTGTCGACATTAAAATTAATACCAGCATTATCTCCAAAATACCAATTAGATGCTTCTTTCTGAGCAAAGACAGAAAAAGCACTTAAAAACAGAAGTGTAAATAATAGTTTTTTCATTTTTCAATAGCAATAGCTATCAAATATATTACATATTTTACACTTTTATGTTAAAAAGTGTAAAATATGATGAAAGTGATGAATTATCCGATAATCTGTTTTTTTTGTGCAATTTATCTTTGAAACCTAAGTTTTTTAAGTAATAAGTTTATAAAATGTTATAAATCTCGTGTTTTTAATAATCTATAAGAGAAGAATATAAAAATACTAGTCCATGCCAATACTATTAATATTTGATACCAGTGTACTGCATAATCAAAATTAAATTGTTCTCCTACTTGGTTTGCAATTTCCTTAACAGCTCCTAATCTAGAAAAAGGCTCTTTTATTAAGTTAGACATTGATTCTAGTGGGAAAAATTGTGTAATAGAACCAGCAATTTCTTTTGTACTTTCAAATTGAAAAGTAAGTAAGCCATAGGCTATTTTTTCTATAACATACCAAACAAATAGAAACCCTAATGCAAAAGCGGAACGCTTAATAAGTATTCCTAAAAACAAACAGAAAGAAAAGAAACCTATTAGTTTTATAAAGAATGCTAATAAGTATTCTAAATCTGAAAACACATGGTAGGTTTCAGTAATACTAGAAAAACCATACCCTAAAAAGAGAGAGACAATAAATACAAAAAGAGTAGATATTAAAGCAAATACTGCTACTGTTATAAATTTTGAGGCAATAAACTCTTTTTTGCTTAATCCGTCTATTAAGTTTTGTTTAATGGTTTTATTACTATACTCATTAGCCATCATAGATACAATAACTATGGCTAAAAAGAATTTAAGTGAGGCAGCAATATAAGTATTAAAGTGCCAGATATATGGGAAATTAAAAATTCCTTGTTCTGCTAAGTGAAATTTAATTGGCCCAATGTCGAATTTTATAGCAGCAATTAAGGCTATACAAGTTAAAAGGATAAAATAGGCAAGAATTAATACCTTACTGGCTCTATTATTCCAAAGTTTTATGAATTCTATATTTAAAAGTCGTAACATTATTTTGATTGGTTTTTTGAGATTGATGATTCTTATTTGTTGTCTGTAAGTTGAAGAAATTGTTCTTCTAAACTTTCTTTACGCATTACTAGGTGTGATAAATAAATGCCCTTATCTACTAGTTGTTTATTAAACTCTGAAGCAGACATAGGTTCACTTAAAAACGCTGTAATTAAATCACCTTCTGTTTTAGTATCCTTTATAGCTGGATGTGTATTTAAAAATGCAGTTAGTTTAGATGGTGCATCACATTTTAACTCAAAGAAACCATTACTGGAAATCATTTCGTCTACACGACCAGAGTATAATTTTTCTCCTTTTCTAAGTACAACAACATGAGAGCATACTTTTTCTACTTCATCTAAAAGGTGAGAGGCTAAAAGTATGGTTGTACCATTACTAGCAATTTCGCGTATAATTTCTCTAATTTGGTGTATTCCTTGTGGGTCTAAACCATTGGTAGGTTCATCTAGTATTAGTATTTCTGGATCGTTTAATAAGGCAGAAGCAATAGCTAATCGCTGCTTCATACCTAAAGAGAATGTTTTGAATTTACTGTCTTTTCTTTCTAATAAACCAACAACGTCTAGTTTTTCGTTTATTTTAGAATCGTCAATGCCTTTTATTTTACAGACTAGCTTTAAGTTTTTATAAGCTGTCATGTATGGGTAAAAGTTTGGACGCTCAATTATTGCTCCAACCTTCTTTAAAGCATCATGTGTAGTGGTGTTTCCTTCAAACCATTGGAATTCGCCAGAAGTTCTATTTACTACATTTAATGCAATACCTAATGTTGTCGATTTTCCACTTCCGTTAGGTCCCAAAATGCCATAAACATTGCCTTTTTGTATAGTGAATGATAAATCTTTTACAGCAGTAAGATAGCCGTATTTTTTTGTTAGGTTTTTAATTTTTAGAATGGTTTCCAAGATGTAAGAGTTTTTTGATTGATTTTAAAGTAAGTCGACTAATGTTAATTTTTGTTACAATTTATAAATAAAAAAGTGCATTCTTTATGGAGAATGCATTTTTTTATTTTTGGTATTTAGTGACTTTTATTAATTCCAATTCTCATTAAAATCTAGATTGTCATAATCATCAATATTAAAGTCGTCATCCAAATCTTCGTCACTTTGTGCTTCAAACAGTTTTTCTGGAGCACTATCTGGTACTTGTCCTTGTACAAACATTAAATTGGGGTAATCTACTCCTTCATTTTCTTCTGCTATTTCTGCCAGTTCAACAAAGAAAGTCCACATGTTTAAAAAGTCGTAAACATAGATTAGTTTGGTTTGTGCTTCGTGTACAGTATCATCTAGAGCAGTTTCATTCATTAAGCGTACTTGGTTTCCTGTTTCGCTCATATCGAACAGGGAAATTTCTTCGCCTTGGTTCCACTCGTCGTCGCTAATATAAAAAGAAGCCATTTCTGTGCCATCAAAACCAAAAGACTGTGTTATAATGTTATGTAGGTCTTCTAGTGTATCCGTTTCACGTATTTCTAAATCGCGAAAAATATCTTCATCTGTGTCGTTGTCAAGGATGACTCTAAATCTGTAAATCATTGTGGAAAATTAAGATTGCAAAGATAAAGGTTTTTCAATTATTTACTAAAACGATGTAAAGTAAATGTCATGGCACTTAATAAGAAAAAAGCTCCAACTTGGTGTGCTACTCCTAACCAAACTGGTACGGCTAATATTAAAGTTAAAACGCCTAATAAAAATTGAATTCCAACAAGGATTAATAAACTATTAACGCCTTTAGCTTGAAACCTTGTTAAGGTCTCTTTTTTTGTTTTATACCATATAAAACCTATTAAAAGCACAACAATATATGCTAACATCCTATGAGTAAATTGTACACCACTACGACCTTCTATAAAGTTTTTATATACTGGTGTTTGTTCTATATATACCGTTTCGTGTATAAATTTACCTTCACTCATCATTGGCCAATGGTTATGAATAAAACCAGCATCTAAACCAGCAACAAAAGCTCCGTAAATGATTTGTAATAGGAGTACTATTAACCCAACACGAATAATAGTTCTAAGTTTTTTATTGACTTCTTTTTTATTAGGAAATATTAAATCTAACGCAACCCAGAAAGTATAAGCAAAGGTAATAAAGGCCGTTGTTAAATGTGCTGCTAAACGAAAGTGACTTACATCGGGTCTATCTACCAATCCGCTCTTTACCATATACCACCCCAAAAAACCTTGAAATGCGCCTAGACATAATAATATTATAGATTTTTTTATTGTTGCTTTTGTGAGTTGTTTTTTTATTAAAAAATATAAAAAAGGGAGAAAAAATACCAAGCCGATAAAACGACCAATAACACGGTGTAGCCATTCCCAAAAGTAGATGTCTTTAAAATCTTGTAGCGTAAAGTTATTATTTAGTTTTTGGTATTCTGGGTATTGCTTGTATAAATCGAAAGCAGCATTCCATTCTACTTCATTCATTGGAGGAATAGTACCAGAAATTAGTTTATAATTAGATATAGATAAGCCAGAGTGTGTTAATCTTGTAATTCCGCCTACAACGACCATTATAAAGATTAATAAACAACCTGTTAGTAACCAGTATATTACTCTTTTATTGTCTTTTTTCATAGTTATTACTCTTTTTCCAAATCTTTAATTATTAATTTTTAAACCCAAAGTTTTTCCTTTTTCTAACATTAAATTAAAGGCCGCTTCGTGTTCGTTAGGTATTTCACCTTCTAAAATAGCTTCTTTAATAGCTTCCTTAATAATTCCTATTTCTCTGGATGGCTTTAAATTAAAGGCTTTCATTATTTCTTCTCCTGTTACTGGTGGTTGGAAATTACGGATACTATCTTTAGCTTCTACTTCTATAATTTTTTCTCGAACAATTTTAAAATTGTTATGATACTTTTTAAATTTTTTAGGGTTTTTAGTAGTAATATCAGCCTCACAAAGTGTCATTAAATCATCAACATAATCTCCTGCGTCAAAAACGAGTCTACGCACAGCAGAATCTGTTACTGTATCTTGAGCTAAAACAATTGGTCTAGAACTCATAAAGACTAGTTTTTGCACAAACTTCATCTTTTCATTTAGGGGCATTTTTAAGCGTTTAAATAAATGGTATACCATTTTAGATCCTTCAAATTCATGAGCATGAAATGTCCAACCCACTTTTTTGCTAAAACGTTTTGTTGGGGATTTTCCTATATCGTGTAATAAAGCAGCCCAACGTAACCAAACATCATCTGTATGCTTAGAAATATTGTCTACAACTTCTAGTGTATGGTAAAAGTTATCTTTGTGCTTTTGTCCTTCTACTTCATCGATGCCTTTTAAAGCTGTTAACTCAGGTAAAATATGCTGTAATAGTCCTGTCTGCTCCAATAATAGAAAGCCAACAGAAGGTGTTTTGCTACTTAAAATTTTATTTAATTCAACAACAATACGCTCTTTGGTAATAATTTTTATACGCTCGTTATTTCTTGTAATGGCATCTAACGATTCTTTTTCTATTGTAAACCCTAGCTGCGTAGCAAAACGAATACCTCGCATCATGCGTAAAGGGTCGTCACTAAAAGTAATATCTGGGTTTAAAGGCGTACGTATAATTTTATTTTTTAAATCTTCAATACCATTAAATGGGTCTAATAAATCACCAAAGTTTGCTTTAGATAAATCTAGAGCTAGAGCATTAATACTAAAATCGCGGCGGTCTTGATCGTCTTGTAATGTACCGTTTTCAACAACGGGATTTCTACTGTTTTCTGTGTAGGATTCTTTTCTAGCGCCTACAAATTCAATTTCTACATCATTGTAACGTAGCATTGCTGTTCCGTAGGTTTTAAAAACCTGAACTTTAGGTTTATTAGGTAGGTTTTTAGCAACTTGTTTCGCTAATGCAATACCACTACCAACAGCAACAACATCTATGTCTTTTGCATCTCCTCGTTGTAGCAAATAATCTCTAACAAATCCACCAATAACATAGCAATCTAAAGATAGTTCTGCTGCAGATTTTGAAATAATTTGAAATATATTGTTTTGAAGGGCGTCTTTGTAATTCATTATATACTTTACTCGCGAATTATTTTTATACCACTATTATTACTTATTTTAATAATAGTTGAAGGTATGGCTGTACTTCCTTTTTCGCTAGGCAAATTTACGACATAATCTACACCTTTTAAAATAGCTTCATCTATTTCTTTAAAGGATTTAGGAGTTGGTTCTCCAGCAATATTAGCTGATGTAGAAACAAGAGGCCTGCCTAATTTTCGTATTAATCGTTGACAAAATTCATGATCTACAATTCGTATAGCTAAAGTATCATCGCTAGCGATTAGGTTTTCTGCCACTCCCGCAGGGTTATCGTATATGATTGTTGTAGGTTTTACTGCTAATTCTATAATGTTATATGCAACATTTGGTACATTGTCTACATGCCTTTCTAGCATACTATAATTGTTAACTAAACAAATCATGGTTTTAGATTCTGCCCGTTGTTTTAGTTTATATATTTTTCTTACAGCCTCTGCATTAGTTGCATCACAACCAATACCCCAAACTGTATCTGTAGGGTAAAGAATAATACCTCCTTTTTTTAATATTTCGAAAACTTTAAAAACTTCTTCTTTCATTGTTTTAATATTCAATTATGCTTTACTGTGTAATAAATGTTGGTTTTTGCAATTGTTTTTATATGTGTTTAACTGTAAAAGCGTTTCATTGTATTAATAAACGCAGCGCTTCCACTTTGGTTGATTATGTGGTTTCTAATTTTTTCAGGATTAAAATTGTACTCCTTATTTTTTATTTTCAACAAACTTTCACCAATAGATTGAGCATCTTTAAGAGGTATTAAAATACCGGTTTCTGGAGTTATAGAATCTTCAACACCTCCGCTTTTTGTTGCTATTACAGGTTTTCCGCAAAGCATAGCCTCACGAACAGCAACACCATACGTTTCGGCAACACTTGTAGATACAAAAACATCGCAAGCTTGTAGTTTTGTATTTATGTCTTCTCGACTTAGTTGAGGTAAAAATGTACACTTATCATACACATTATATTTTTTTGCTTGAAGTTCAAAATGAGAGCTGTTAGCTTTAGAAATATCATCGAAGGCATCGTTTCCAATAATGATAGCTTCAAAATCTGACTTGCATAGCGTTTGAAAAATCTCTAAGCTTTTAAAAAAAGTTTCAGAGTCTTTTATTAGCCCAGGATAGGTAATGGTTGTTATAGTGAATTTTTTATTAGCTGTGTTTGTACTTATTTTAAACTTTTTTTCATCCATTAAATTCCATATAATTTCTGGGTTGCAATCAATTTGATTCATTAATATGCAACGTTTTTGGTGATAGCTTACCGCTCCAGTTTTATAGGCATTTTCTAAAGCTTTTTTCATGCCCTTTTGCACCTTGATGTTATAATGATTTAATAAAAACACTTGATGTTCAATAATTACAAATGGGAGATTATTAATTACAGATAGGGCATGCGCATAAATACCTCCATTAGCGCTACACTGAGCATGAATAAGTTCTGGCTGCCAATGTGTAGTTATAGCTTTAAAAGCTTTTTGATATTTACGTTTGCTCTTTTTAAGTTTTAGTTTTGCAGAGGTTTTTTTATAATGTAAAATCGGAAAGGCATAGGCTGTAGGTGTTTGTTTTAAATAGCTTGTATTTAGGGTGTTACTTTTTTTTAATAAGTTTATGAAGCTTTTTTTTAAATAGAGAAATAACCCAACTTCTTTTTCTATACCATATAGTACTTTAATATCAAACCCATTATTATTTAATAAACTTGCCTGTTCCCTAAAAAAAGAGCCAACAAGCTCATTATCCTTGTTTGGATACCAAGAAGGAATGATAAGTATTTTTTTTCTCATATTTAGAACTATTATAGTGTAAAATTATGCATTTTAGAGTTTAACTTTCTCAATTATAAATTATTTATTTTTTTAGTAATTATAGGCTTAAGTTTTTTATTTTTGTTAGTTATGATAAACGTAACGCAAACCTTTTTACCACCAATAGAGGAATTTGAAGGGATTTTAAAACGAGCTTGGGATAAAAAGTGGATGACTAATAGAGGGGAGTTGCTTCTGGAGTTAGAAGATAAGCTATCAAAATATTTAAAAGTCTCTAATTTTTTTATAACAACCAATGGTACTTTGCCTTTGCAAATAGCCTTAAAGTCGTTAGGTATAACAAAAGAAGTTATTACAACACCTTTTAGTTATGTAGCTACTACATCTGCAATTGTTTGGGAGAAATGTACTCCTGTTTTTGTAGATATTGAACAAGATATGTTAACTATTGATCCTGCTAAAATTGAAGCAGCCATAACTGAGCATACAGAAGCTATTTTAGCAACACATGTATTTGGGAACCCTTGCGATATTGAAGCTATAGAAACTATTGCAAGAAAACATAACCTTAAAGTTATTTATGATGCAGCACATTGCTTTGCTGTAAACTATAAAGGTAAATCTATATTCTCGTATGGAGATGTTATAACGACTAGTTTTCATGCTACTAAATTATTTCATACTGGAGAAGGTGGTGCTATTTTTATTCCTAATGAAACATTATATAAAAAATGTTATTACCATCATAATTTTGGACATAATGGACCTTTGGAATATTACGGGTTAGGAATTAATGCGAAAGCTTCAGAAATGCAAGCTGCAGTTGGTTTAAGCGTTCTACCATATATTGATGAAATTATTGAGAAAAGAAAAACATTAACATTGCTCTACGAGGAGTTATTAGAAAATAATTCTAATTTAAAATTTCCTCGTTTTAGGCCTCAAACAGATAGAAACTACTCTTATATGCCTGTTATTTTTGAAAATAAGCAGTATTTAGAGGCCGTCTTAGAAAAGTTAAAGTTATTAGAGATTTTTCCAAGGCGCTATTTCTATCCGTCATTGAATAAACTTCCATATTTGGAGAACTCTGTTAGTATGCCAATTTCTGAATCTATTTGTGACTGCATTTTATGTTTGCCTCTTTTTTATGAGTTAGAAAAAGAAGATGTAATTAAAATATGTAACTTAATTAATACATTATAATGGTAGTTATAGGTGCTAAAGGTCATGCTAAAGAAGTACTGCAAATACTGCATGAGCAGTTTGTTACCCCTCTTGTTTTTTTTGATAATGTTTCAGGCAATGAAATGCAAAACATGCTTTATGACGAATTTAAAATAATTACCAACTTCCAAGATTTAAAACACCACTTTGAAACTGTTAATCCTGTATTTTGTACAGGAATTGGTACCACAACAATAAAAGAAAATTTAGTAAATAAAATAGAAGCATTAGGAGGCGATTTTAAAACGATAATAGCATCTAATGCAAATGTTGGTAAGTTTAATGTATCTATTGGGCAAGGGTGTAATATTATGCAACGTGTATTTATTAGTAATTCTGTAAGTATAGGCAAAGGGTGTTTAATTAATTTTGATGTAGCATTGCATCATGATGTAACTATAGGCCATTTCTGCGAAATATCTCCAAGAGCAACCGTTTTAGGGCGATGTAAAATAGGTAACTACGTTTCTGTAGGAGCAAATAGTACTATTCTACCAGATGTAGTAATTGGTGATTATGCTATAATTGGGGCTGGAGCAGTAGTAACAAAGAATGTAGCGGCAAATACAACAGTTAAAGGTATACCTGCAAAATAAATTTTAAAAATAAAAGATGTCTAAACCATTAGTTTCAATAGCCGTATTAACATACAATCATCAAAAATTTATAGCACAAGCTATAGATAGCTTTTTGGCTCAAGAAACAACGTTCGATTTTGAAATTGTTATTGGAGATGATGCCTCTACAGATAATACTCAAGAAATTCTAAAAAGATATCAAGAAGAGTACCCTAATAAGTTTAATATTGCATACCATAAAAACAATATAGGGATGGTTCCCAACTTTGTAAACGTTATAAAATCTTGCAAGGGAAAGTATATTGCTTTTTGTGAAGGAGATGATTATATGCTTGATGAGAAAAAGCTTCAAACTCAAGTGGATTTTTTAGAGGCAAATAACGATTATGCCATTTGTTTTCATGAGGCTAAAATTTATGATGAGACAGAGGGGAAATTAATAGACGATAATATTACCAATACAGAAAAAGAAGATTATAGTTTAGACGATTTTTCTAAAGGTAACTTTATGCATACCCCAACTGTAATGATAAGAAACGATTTTACATTACCTGAAAAATTCAATACATTACCAATAGGAGATTGGCCTTTATATGTAACCATTTTAAAGGAAAGAAAAATTAAGAAATTAAAAAAAGTAATGTCCGTTTATCGTGTTCATGAAAAAAGTTCATGGTCTTCAAAATCTGAGATTTTTAGATGGGAAACTAGTATTACAGTTATTAATTACATATTAGATAATATACCTTTAAGCGATTTTCAAAAAGAAGGACTAAAACGAACCAAAAGAAAATTTAAAAAGAAGATTTTTAATAGTAAATATTCTATTTATAAACGTTTAAAAAGGATACTTAGAAGTTAATACTCTGTTTCTGCTTTAACGATTTGCACAAAGGTGCTCCTCTCCAAGCTAAACCAAGCATAAACCATTTTTTAGGCTTTAGTAAAAAAGTTAAACAATAATACCACTTGATAAAGCAGTATTTAGCATACGAGTAGTTTTTTTTAATAACATATATATGCGATAAAAAACCTTCCTTACTAATAACTTTAGACGTTCCAGTGCTTACACCTTGGTAATGTAATATTTTTGCTTCGGGAACTAAAACACTAGTATAACCTTCTTGCCTTAATCTAAAACAGATATCCATTTCTTCAAAATACAGAAAAATATTAGTATCGAATCCCCCAACTTTTGCAAAGACATCGCTTCTAAAAAACATAAAAGCACCATTTACAAAGTTTACAGTTACTGGCTCTGTATATTCTTTTTTACGTTTTGGGTGTGTTTTAGAAAAGTTCTTCTCTAAAAAACTACGTCCAAAAATAAGCTTTCTAATACCTTTATCATGATCAAACGAAATAACATGTTTGTCATGTTCATCGTAATTTTGCGCTGTACAAACCCCAACTTTAGGATGCTGCTCCATATAATCATGTAAAATGCCTAAACAGTCGTTTTTAAGCATAGCATCATTATTTAAAAACAGGATGTATTTAGATTTTGCAAACTGAGCACCAAACATATTACCACCTCCAAAACCTGTATTAATTATACTTCGGTGTAAAGAGACATTTTCTTGATTAGGGAAATTGTTTTTTAAATGTTGGTAATCTGCCATTTCCGAATTATTATCTACAACAATAATATCTATAGTTAAGTGCTTAGCAGTGTAGTCTAATACAGACTGTATGCATTCTAAAGTATATTTTGCTGTATTGTAATTAATAATAATTACCGAGATATCATTCATAGATGCAAAATTAGATAAAATTAATTTGAATTTAATACATTTGTTTGCATCAATATTTTAATTGGTTTTATAGCAATTCTAAAAACGTAAAATGACAATAACAATTATAGCGCCATCTGCTTTTGGGTATACATCGCATATTCAAAAAGCATTAAATGATTATGATGGGGTAGAAGCGTCCATTTTATATTTAGATAAACCTGGATTTCAATATAGAAACTTAGGACATAAACTTCAAAATTTTGTCTCGAAGCTATTTGGTAAGAATTTAAAAAAGACTTTTGTTTTTGATAGAATTAAAAGAGAAATGGCAGCTATTGGTGCCCAAGATTCTATTTTTATTATTCGTCCAGATATGCTAGACGATAGCACATTACAATGCATAAGAGAAAAAACAGATAATTTTATAGCATATTATTACGACAGTACAAGGCGTTTTCCTAGAAAGCTAGACATTGTAAACTTTTTTGATACTATTTATAGTTACGATAAACAGGATATTAAAGAAAACGGTTTTAAACTACTTACTAATTATATTTTTGCCGAAAATAGTACAACCAATTACGACTATCAGTT
>NZ_JBSHNS010000110.1:0-410 GCF_053601635.1 Pontimicrobium sp. MEBiC01747 | reverse complement strand
AAAAAAACTGTAACAACCTATAAAAAAGGGTTACCCATTAGTAAGTAAAGCGATTATACTTTAACTAAGTATTTAATAAATCAAATTAAGAGGGCATGTGTTTTTTATAATTAAAAAGAGACATTAAACAATTGGACTTTAAACAATCTAAGAAGTAGATACGCTCATTAAAAGGAGGCTTTCCCTCAAGATCATTTTTAAATAAAAGTTATTTTAAAAACCTTTACAACGTTAAAAACAAACAGTTTGCCGAAGGCGTTTAAGTAATATTTAAAAAAAAGTTAAAAAATTTCAAAAAAAAAGAATCGTAAGAAAATAAGTATTAATTATGCTCGTTATTAACATAATAATCTAACGATTACGCTATTATAACCATAAAACCATCATCTCTATAATTATGAAAAGACTCC
>NZ_JBSHNS010000109.1:0-7075 GCF_053601635.1 Pontimicrobium sp. MEBiC01747 | reverse complement strand
CATCCCACTCGTAACCAGTAGGGGCTGCATTATTTAAATATTTTTCTAAAAAGTCCATAGACTTTTTATTAAGTATGCTATTTTTTGCCATTTATTTTAATTTTTTACTAAAATAACAATATTCAGTTATATTTAACAGTTAGAATAAAGTTAATTAGTAATTTTACACCATATAAAGTTAAAGGTAGAAAACGTTTTAAATTATATAGTTTGGAACGATTTTAGCTAGAACAACAGTATGTTTACCCAAATGAAATATTTAAATTTTTTACTTGTATTTTTTCCATTTTTAATGTTTGCACAGGAAACAATTGAAACGGTACAAGATTCTACTAATATTGAATATATTATAATAGAAGGAGACTCTATTCCAAGAGCATCTATAGATTTAGATGAAGTGATGCTATTGCATAAACTAAAGTTTGATAGTAAGCAAGATTGGAGACGTTATATGATTTTAAAACGAAAAACGGTTAAAGTATACCCGTATGCTAAATTAGCCGCAGAGCGTTTAGAGTCTTTAAACGAACGATTAGCTTCTCTAGAAAGTAAGCGTGCTAGAAAAAAGTATGCAAAAAAAATTCAGAAATATATAGAAGGAGAATTTTCTGCCGAATTAAAGAAACTAACGCGTACCGAAGGACAAATTTTGGTAAAATTAATTCATAGACAAACAGGGCAGACCACATTTCAACTCATTAAAACATTAAGAAACGGCTGGAGAGCCTTTTGGTTTAATAGTACAGCAAAACTGTTTAATATTTCATTAAAAAAAGAATTCAATCCAGAAGAAGTTAAAGAAGATTATTTAATAGAAGATATTTTAGAGCGTAATTTTCAAAATGGAGTATTAGTAAGACAAAAACCTGCTGTAAAATTTGATTTTTATGAATTAACCAATAAATGGTTAAAAGAAGATAAAAATAGCGAAGCTGAGCATTAATGAGAGCGCAAACCGAGTTTGAAGAAAAGTTAAATACTATAACACATGGTATTGGTGCTGTTTTAGGTGTTATTGGTTTAATTTTATTAATAATAAAAGATACACATAAAACAGAATGGAGTTTGTTTAGTGTTGTCGTTTATGGACTATCAATAATCATCCTTTTTACAGCTTCTACAGCTTATCACTATGTAAAGAAAACCACACGAAAACATTATTTTAGAGTAATAGACCATATTAGTATATACTTACTTATTGCAGGTACATATACTCCCGTATTATTAATAACATTAGAGCATAGTTTAGGTTGGGAATTATTATACGTAGTATGGGGGATTGCTATTTTTGGCATTATTTTAAAACTCTTTTTTACAGGGAAATTTAATTTATTTTCTACTATACTATATTTAATAATGGGATGGCTTATAGTTTTTGATTTTTCTAGACTTTCTGAGTTAATGCACCCTAACGGTATTATTTTATTAATGGCTGGTGGAGCGGCTTATACTTTGGGTATAATTTTTTATGCCATAGAAAAGAAACTTTATTTCCATGTTATTTGGCATCTTTTTGTTTTAGTAGGTGCTATATGCCATTTTTTTATGATACTATTCTATGTCGTTTAACTAGCTAAACTAGTCTCAGGTTTTATAAACAACATAATGTTATCTTGTAAACGCTGTTTAACAATAGCCATCATACGCTTATTTAAAGCCGAAGAATTTTCTATATATAGTAAATACTCTTCTACCGTAAATTGCCCTATAATCATTCCTTTTATAGAGTTTCTAAACTTAATATCCTTGTTAATCGCGTTAGCAATATATATTAACCCTTTTTCTATACTTAGGTCATAAAAAGTATTTTTATGTTTTCTAATATAGTTTTTAAACACTTCAATTAGTAAATCATTCTGAAGCTTTATAACTGGGCGTAGTGTAATATTTTGGAAACGTTCATCACTACTCATATTATCAGTGATTTTAATAGAAGTAATAATAGGTCTACTGTCTAATAATTGTTGATCTCTTAAAGTCATAATTAATAGTTTTTTGATAATAACAAAGCGTTTGAAACTTATAAACGTTCAAACATTTACTATATAAAAGTATTAATTAAGTGTATTAAAAATTTTCAATATCAATTTACTTGTTAACCGGCTTATGAACATTTATCTTTATGTTTTTATAGAAATTGTATACCAATGTTTTAGGTTTTAAGAGGACTTATATTATAATTGAGATACAACAACAGATAATTCAATAACTATGAAATTCGGAAGCGTTCCAAATCCAGAACTTATAGATTTTACTTTTCCCAAAGACCATAAAGACACCAAGCGTGTTCTTAATGCAGTTAAAGATGATGCTATACCAGAAATATATGTTGGCTGTGCTAAATGGAATAGGGCAGATTTAAAAGGATTCTATCCTAGAGGTACTAAAGACGAGTTAGTCTATTACTCCTCACAATTTAATTCTATAGAATTAAATGCAACCTTTTATCGTATTTTTCCAGCTGAGCAATTTGCAAAATGGTATGATAAAACCCCTGCAAATTTTAAATTTTTCCCAAAGTTAAATCAAGAAATTAGCCACTGGAAACGTTTGCAAGCAACAGAAGAGGTTGTAGAGCATTATTTATACAATGCCTCGAATTTAAAAGAAAAACTAGGCACAATCTTTTTGCAAATGCATAATAATTTTTCGCCTAAAGATTTTAATAGAGTGGTTACTTTTATTGAAAAATGGCCAAAACAAATACCTTTAACAGTAGAGTTTAGGCATACCGATTGGTTTAACGATGCAACAGTTGCCGAAGAGCTATACCAGCTATTAGAAGCAAATAACGTATCTAACACTATTGTAGATACTGCTGGAAGACGCGATATTATGCATATGCGTTTAACTAATGCAACAGCATTTGTACGCTATGTAGGCGCAAACCATGAAAGCGATTATACACGATTAGATGATTGGGTAGACCGATTAAAGGAATGGAAAGCGCAAGGTGTGAAGGAAATTGATTTTTTTATTCATCAAAACATAGAAGTAGAGTCCCCATTATTATCTGCTTATTTTATAAAACAATTAAATGCCAAACTTGGGTATAATCTAACAATTCCCAATGGCGATACTAACGAACAACAAACCTTATTTTAAACACATGAGATTTCATACACGTAAATGGGTAAAACCAGAAGATTTAAACCCAAACGCCTCTTTATTTGGAGGTAAACTATTAGCTTGGATAGATGAAGAAGCTGCATTATACTCTGTGGTACAATTAGAAAATCCACATGTGGTTACTAAGTTTATGACAGAGATCGATTTTAAAAGTTCTGCAAAACAAGGGGATATTATAGAAATAGGAATGGAAGTTGTAAAATTCGGAAATGCATCGTTAACATTACGTTGCGAAGTACGAAATATGATGACACGCGAAACCATTATTACTATAGACAATATTGTTATGGTAAATTTAGATAAAAACGGAAACGTTAAACCACATGGTAAAAACCAAGTAGAATTTGTAAAAGATAGACTAGAATAAATTATTAAGCCAAAGACTTTAAATACTTTTTATCTACGTAAAACGTTCCAAAAGGAATTAAAGACGCTACTAAAATTATAGCAAACGTTTTATTATCCCACTTGTAAGTAGAACGCAATACAATAGCTAAAGCAATGTATGCCACAAATAATAGGCCATGTGGCATACCTAATAGTTTTACATATTGAGGATCGTCTGCTAAATATTTTATTGGAGTAGCAATAAACAATAATAAGATGTAAGAAACACCTTCTAAAAAGGCAGTAATTCGGAATATATTAAGCATATTCAGTTTTTAATTTTTAATAATTTTTCTAACCGTTAAGTCTTCGTTGTTTCCAGTGGATAGTTTTGCAAAATATACACCAGAAGCTAAAGCATTTGTTTTAATAGCTGTGTTAGAATTAACAGCTTGCTCTAAAACTAAAGCGCCTGTAATATTATAAATCTTCACATTTAAAGCTGTTTCACTATTGTGTGAAATCGTTAATTCGTTATTAAATGGCACAGGATATACCATAATACTATCTGCCAGAGTACCATTATTAGAAGATAAAGATGTGTCTACATTAAAATAATCTTTTGCTAATTCAAAAGCTTCAACACCAATTTCTGCTCCAATCTGTCTCCCTTTAATATCATCAATAGGAGGGTGGATTCCTCCCCATATACGAGATAAACTTGTTTGGTCGGAAGCATCTCTGTAGGTTGCCCATTGTAGTGTAAAACTTTCCGAAGGGCCATCTTCAAATACTAAAAATTCATTAGCGATAACATCAAAAGTTCCCATTCCTCCTGGGAAGAACGCATCTCCTGTAAGTTGTGTAAGTACTTCTGCTGCTGCTCTAGAAAATGTAGAGTGCCCAGATAAATAGCCAGCAAAAGGAGGGGTTACAAATGTGCCGCGTTGATAAGACCACCAATGTGTTCCTAAAATCCAATCTACACCAGCAACATCAGTATCTGGGTCTGTAATAAAATCGGGACCTTTCCAAGCCATTATTTTTATTCTTCCAACATTTTCATCATTAGTACCAGCTAGTGGGTCTCCAGTTTCTATAAGTTCAATCTTACCAGGAATTAATGGTAAGCCGTGGGGGTCGAAACTTGGTAAACTACTATCTGTACTTTGGCCTTTACCTGCCATATATCTAATAGCAGATATAGGGCGAATATAATCGTAGTACCCTTTAATTCCCCAAGTAGCTATAGCAGAATCATGCATAGCACCACCTAATGCTAAATACGTTTTAACATCCCATTCTAAATCGCTTAACAAATCGCCAACACCTTCAATTTTTTTTACGGTTTGTGGATGGTCGCTAACATAATTTAATAAAGTAAACCAGTGACCTGGAGGTGTTTCAGAGTCTGGGCCATCTGCCCAAAATTCTGCAAGAACTCTAGCATAATCTGCACGTTTAACCATTTGTGGTACATAAGGCGCATTGGTTACAGGATTTAAAGCATGGCCTGTACTCGCGTCTCCACCATTAGTAAAATCATAAAAAGTTTGGTATTCTGCAAAGGTTTCTGGGTAATCTGCAATATCATAATTACCAATAGAGGCTGGAGATATATCTATTACAGTAGGGTCATTTGGATCCATGTGCGAAGACCAAGATGCAACTAAAGCAAAATGCCATTTATAAGGATCATCGATGCCGTTGCCTGTTGTAGAGTTTTGTATGTAAACAGGTGCTCCTGGATTTTTATAAACGTAACAATCAAAACCATCATTCAATACCTCTAAATCCGTTGGTTTTAAACAAAATGGCGTAACTTCTCCCCATTCTGGACTTAAAAAATCTGGTGTATTTAAAGGAAAAGGATTTCCGCTTTGATCTATAAATACATCAAAAGCTAATGGTTGCCATGCATTAGGATTGTTTAAAGGATTAGTATCTGAATAAATCTCTAATATCAAAGGATCATTAGATGGTGTATAAAACTGATTTGCATAATCGTTAACTTCATTTGAAGCATCTTGCAATCCAAAAGCTATCATTTGTTCTGCCAAATAGTTTCCTAAAGCTGCATAAGAACCTGTAGAATAATCTGTAGATGTAAACATTGTATCGTAGCCTAAGCTTGTAAACAGTGTTTCAAAATCTGCTAAAACAGTTGTGGCACCTGGAGAGTTTTGAAACCTATGGTTTAATAGCCTAAACATTGCGTAACTAATAATTTCATGTCTTGCAACATCATTGTCTGCTGGTTGCGCAATACCATTAAAAGCACAAGTATACCCACCAAAGGTTTTACCTAAAAAAACTGTTTCTGCTGTGTCATCAAAAATTGCCCAAGCATCGTACATTACAACACTACTATGAAATAAGTTTCTAGCATGTACAGTTGGTCTAGCATAATCGCTACGAATGGCATCTAATAATTGTTCATTCCATTCTCTAGCTATAGACTGCTGTGCACTAGCTGTAGAAACTACAGCAAAAAGCATCACAAAGAATGCGAGTGTAATTTTTTTCATGTAAGAATTAGTTTTAGTTGGACTGTAAACTTAAGAAAAAACCAAATATTATTTAAGAATAATCTTTATTTACTTTTATGAAACTCATTTAATTATAATAATTATCTTTAAAAAGTTTGGCGAAATATCAAGCGGTCCTAAGGTAGAAGATATATTGGGAACGCCAGTAAAACTTAACAATTTTAAGTCTCTATATTTCGAGGTAACTGCAGAAGATGTTATCCGAATTGGAAAATTAGCATTATCTTATATACTGCAGATGAAAAAGTAAACAATCTAAGGTTTGCAAATGGAATTTTTGGAGGAGGTTCAAGCGGAAATTTATTTCAAACGTTACGCATAGGTAAAGGGGATACTTATGGAGGTTATTCATCTATAAGTACAAGTGTAAGGGCTAATACAGCACTAAAATCTTTAGAAATTATTAAAAATATGGTATCAAACTATGCTTCAGACTTTACCTTTGTAGAAATAACTCAATAAAATTATCAATTTGAGTTTTTTAAGTTATTGTAAAGCGATAAACTATTTTTAGCAGGTTTACCAAACCATTTGGCTATAGTATTCTCAGCGGGTTTAAAACGAGGCGTAAAATCCATATTTTTATATGAGTTTTCTTGTTTACTATGTGTATGCCATTGCCAAATATAAAACCCCTTAAACCAGTCTTTATGCCATAAACTTTCAAAAAGTGCTTGGTAGGCAAGCTGTTGTGTTTTGTCAGACTTCTCTCTAGAAAGACCACTGTAGAGTCTATCCCATTCCCACGGTTTTATAGTTGCAGAAGCTTCACTTTTATAACCTATTTCTGTAAATAAAATAGGTTTGTTGTATTTTTTTGAAAGTTTCTCTAATCCAATAATATGTTTATTCCATCCAATTTTAATTGAATCTAAGGCTGGGTTTTTATGGTCTGTTAAAGGAAAATAAGCTTGTATACCTATATAATCTAGAGCTTCCCAAAACTCACCTAAATCATTATCATCATCCCAATTGGCTGCATAAGTTAACTTCCCAGAATAAATGGTTTTAATATCTTTAATTAATTGTATCCAAGCTTTAGGCTGTTGTTTAATAGATGTCCTTAATTC
>NZ_JBSHNS010000108.1:0-13641 GCF_053601635.1 Pontimicrobium sp. MEBiC01747 | reverse complement strand
TGGACCAACACCAGACGATGTTTGTGATACCGCAACGGTAACCATAACCGTAGACATGGGACCAGATGCCGACATGGATGGCATCCCAGATGTAGTAGACCAAGATGACGATAACGATGGTATTCTAGACGTAGCCGAAGGTCCAGGCGACCCAAGTGCCGATGACGATAACGATGGCGTACCAAACTATTTAGACGACGACCCAGCCGATCCATTAGTAGGCGACGTCAACGGAACCGTAGAACCAACGTACGATAATGATGGTGATGGCGTAAGTAACCACTTAGACCTAGATGCCGACAACGATGGCATCTATGACACTGTAGAAACAGGAACAACAGATACAGATGGAGATGGTATTGCAGATGGAACAATTAATCCAATCACAGGAATCCCAAGTGGTGCAGGAACAGGTGTAGCCAATCCAATTGATACAGATGGTAATGTTGGAGAAAATTTACCCGATTTTTTAGATTCGGATTCAGATGATGATGGATGTAGTGATGCTAATGAAGCTTATAATGATGCTAATGCCGATGGTGGTGATGGCGGACAGTATGGAACAGATCCTGCTCCAGTAAATCCTAACGGTACAGTAGTTGCCGCAACTTATGGAGATGCTTCAACTATAGCAGATTCAGATGCTAATGGTGTTGCAGATTATGTAGAAGGTTCTGCAGGAACGCCGCTTCCTGATCCAGATGGAGATGGAGGAGCAAATGCTTGTGATGAAGATGATGATAATGATGGTAATCCAGATGTAACGGATCCAAATCCACAAACACCAACAGCTGAAGATGATAATGCTACAGCTATAATAGGCGTTCCAGAAACAATAGATATTTTAGGAAATGACGATTACTTACCAGACAACACAATGACAGCAGGAAGTGATATTTATATTACTAATGCAGGAACAGGTTCAGGAGTAGGTATTATAACTTTCGATGAAAATACAGGAGAATTGATTTACATAGCTGCAGGAAGTGAAAGTGGAATGACAGTTACAGTAGACTATACAGTTTGTAATGACCTTACAGGAGATGGCCCAAGTCCAGATGATATCTGTGATACAGCAACAGTAACTATTGATGTAAGTACAGGACCAGATGCAGATATGGATGGTATTCCAGATGTAGTAGATCAAGATGACGATAACGATGGCATTTTAGACGTAGCCGAAGGCCCAGGAGATCCAAGTGCAGATGATGATAATGATGGTGTACCAAACTATTTAGATGACGATCCAATGGATCCACTGATAGGAGATGTTAATGGAACTGTGGAAGTAGCATACGATAATGACGGTGATGGCGTAAGTAATCATTTAGATTTAGATGCTGATAACGATGGAATTTATGACGTCTTAGAAACTGGTGGTGTTGATAATGATAATGATGGTATTGCAGATGGACCAATAGACCCAGTAACTGGTATTCCAGCTACAGCCGGAACAGGAGTAGGAACTCCAATAGATACTGATGGTAACGTAGGAGAAAACCTTCCAGATTTCTTAGATTTAGATTCTGATGATGATGGATGTTCTGATGCCAATGAAGCCTATAATAATTCTAATGCCGATGGAGGAGATGGTGGTTCTTATGGAACAGGTGAACCTCAATTAGCTGTTGACTCTAATGGTTTAGTCATTGGAGCAGATTATACAACTGGAACTAATACAGATGTTACTACAGCAGGAGTAGATATCGATGGAGATGGGGTAATAGGAGGATGTGATGATGATGATGATGGAGATGGAGAACTAGACATTACAGATCCAGATCCAAACGATCCTTGTATTTATGACCCAGAGAATCAAGATATCACAATGGTCGAAGCTTCATGGAATGCATTAGATTGTGATAATGATGGTTTAACAAATGGAGAAGAAACAACAGGAGTAGATGACCCAGCTACAACTAGTAATCCAAATGGTAATACTACAGACCCATTAGATCCAGATACCGATGGTGATGGTGTAAATGATGGACAAGAAGCAGACGATATGACAGATCCAAATAATCCTTGTGATTATGATCCGGTAAATCAAGACCTTACGATGGTCGAAGCTTCATGGAATACTGCTGATTGTGATGGAGATGGTGTACCAAATGGACAAGAGGTTATAGATATGACAGATCCAAACAACCCTTGTGATTATCAAGCTTCAAGTCAAGATTTAAGTACAGTTACTCAAGAATGGTTAGATGCAGATTGTGATAATGATGGTTTAACAAATGGAGAAGAAACAACAGGAGTAGATGATCCAGATACAACAGCAGATCCAAATGGTAATACAACAGATCCACAAGATGAAGATACCGATGGAGATGGCGTAACCGATGGACAAGAAGCGCTTGATATGACAGATCCTAATGATGTTTGTGATTATGATGTAACTAATCAAGACATTACAACAGTTGAGGATACTTGGAATGATGCAGATTGTGATAATGATGGTTTAACAAATGAAGAAGAAGTAACAGGAATAGATGATCCAAATACAACAGCAGATCCAAACGGTAATACAACAGATCCTCTAGATATAGATACAGATGGAGATGGTGTAACCGATGGGCAAGAAGCGATAGATATGACAGATCCTAATGATTCATGTGATTTAGAGCTAACAAGTCAAACAGAGACACCAGATTCTGAATGGAATAATATCGATTGCGATAATGATGGACTAACAAATGGGGAAGAAACAACAGGAATAGATGACCCAGATACAACAGCAGATCCAAACGGAACGACCACAGATCCATTAGATGAAGATACCGATGGAGATGGAGTAAACGATGGTCAAGAAACAATAGACATGACAGATCCTAATGATGTTTGTGATTACGATGATGCAAATCAAGATATAACAATGGTAGAAGCTAATTGGGATGCTGCAGATTGTGATGGAGATGGCGTGTTAAACGGACAAGAAGTATTAGACATGACAGATCCATTAGATACTTGTGATTACGATGTCGCTAACCAAGATATTACTAACGTCTCTACAGAATGGGAAGCAGCAGATTGTGATGGAGATGGTGTGCCAAATGGGCAAGAGATTGATGACATGACAGATCCTTTAGATCCATGTAGTTTTAACCCTAATAGCCAAGATGGTTCAATGACAACTAGCGAATATGATATGTTAGATTGTGATGGAGACGGTGTAACTAATGGAGATGAAATAGCAGATGGGACAGATCCATTAGACCCTTGTAGTTATGAAATGCAGAGTCAAGATGTTGTTATTGTAACACCAGAATGGGAAGCAATAGATTGCGATGGCGATGGTGTAATTAATGGAACAGAACTTAATGATGGTACAGATCCACAGGATGCATGTGATTTTGTTCCAGCAAATCAGACAGAGCCAGTTTCAGGAGCATTTGGAGCCCTAGATTGTGATGGTGATGGCGTAACTAATGAGCAAGAGACTATTGATGGAACAGACCCATTAGACTTATGTAGTTTTGATATCACTAGTCAAACAGAAACACCTTCAGAAGAATGGAACACTTCAGATTGTGATGGAGATAGTGTTACTAATGAACAAGAAATTGATGATGAAACAGATCCAATTGAACCATGTGATTTCGACTTCATGAGTCAAGATTTATCAGATGTATCAGATGAATGGTTAGCATTAGATTGCGACGGAGACGGTTTTGAAAATGGAGAGGAGCTAGGAGATGAAAATGATAACAATATCCCAGATTACATAGAAGTAAATAATGGAGATCCAGATGCCCCAGATGGTATTAATATTTTCGATATCCTAACACCAAATGGAGATGGCTTAAACGACGTATTTGTTATACAAGGTATAGAGCAATATCCTAATAACTCAGTAAAAATATACAACCGTTGGGGAGTAAAAGTTTACGATGTTGATGGCTATGGACAGAATGGAAATTATTTTAGAGGAATTTCAGAAGGTCGTGTAACAATTAAGAAAGAAGATAAATTACCAGTAGGAACATATTACTATGCATTAGAGTATGTGAATAGTTCTGGAAATACAGTTACAAAAGCAGGTCCATTATATATTAATAGAAGATAAATCATAATTAAATACCTAGCAGATTTTATCTGCTAGGTTTAATACTCGCACTTATGAAAAACAAATTCTTAACAATACTAATCATAACACTACTAGCTTTTTGCTCTACATTTAGTTATGGTCAACAAGATGCTCAGTACACACAATACATGTATAATACATTAAGTATAAACCCAGCTTATGCTGGTTCAAGAGATGTTTTAAGCTTTGTTGGTTTATATCGAACGCAATGGGTTGGTTTAGATGGAGCACCAGATACATTTACTGCCTCTTTACATTCTCCATTAGGAGAAAAAGTAGGACTAGGTTTAAACATAACCAATGATGAAATTTTTATTACTCAAGAAACCTATGTAGATATAGCGTTTAGTTATACTTTAAATCTTTCAGATGAAAGAAAACTAGCTTTAGGGTTAAAGGCTGGAGGTCATTTTTTAAATATAGATACTAATAGGTTAAATACAGGAGCATTTAACCCTGGAGATGCAGAAGCAGAAATAAATATAGATAATAAATTTTCACCTCAATTTGGAGTAGGTATTTATTATTATACAAGTAAATGGTATTTAGGTTTGAGTATTCCTAATATGTTAGAAACAAAACATTTTGATTTAAATGCAGCCAATAATAATTCGTTTGCAACTGCAAAAGAACGTATAAACCTTTATTTAATGGCGGGTAAAACATTCGATTTAAACGATGATCTAAAATTTAAACCAGCAGGATTATTAAAAGCAGTAGATGGTTCCCCATTACAAGTAGATCTTTCAGCAAACTTTTTAATAAAAGAAAAATTAACACTAGGAGCCGCTTATAGGTGGAGTGCAGCATTTAGTGGTATGGTAGGTTTTCAATTGTCTGATAAGTTAATGCTAGGATTTGCTTACGATAGAGAAACAACAGAATTAAGACAATATAACGATGGTTCATTCGAATTCTTTTTACGCTTCGAATTTTTGAAACGTAATAATCGTATGATTTCACCAAGATTCTTTTAACCAACTTAAAATTACTTAAAACATGAGACAACATATATATATCATAATAGCTTTAGTGCTCCTAAGTAGTTCACAAGTGTGGGCGCAAGAGAAAATTGTAAATAAAGGAGATAAAGAATTTGAACAATTTGCCTATATAGATGCTAGAGAGGCTTATTTAAAAGTTGCAGAAGAAGGGTATCAATCTGAAGACTTATTGAAAAAATTAGCAGATTCCTATTATTTTACTGCAGATTATAAACAAGCAGCTAAATGGTATGGCGTATTGTACGATTCGGGAAACAGAGACGCAGATTATTTATATAAATATGCTTTGTCTCTTAAAAGCGATAAATCTTATGTAGCTTCCGATTTAATCATGGAAGAGTTTTTAACAGTAAAAGGAGAAGATTATCGTGCCAAATTATTTTTAAACGAACGCAATTATTTAGAAGAAATAGAGGAACAGTCTGGACGATTTGAACTCTCTAATATTGGATTTAATTCTAAGCTTTCAGATTTTGCGCCAGCTTTTTATCAAGGACGCTTAGTTTTTGCTTCAAATAGAACAAAACGATCAGCCATAAAAAGAATACATGATTGGAATGAACAGCCATTTTTAGATATTTATGGTATTTCTATTAGTGATGATGACTCTAAAAGAGGTGCACAAAAGTTTAGTAAAAAGATTAACTCAAAGTATCATGAATCTACAGCTGTTTTTACTAAAGATGGTATGACCATGTATTTTACAAGAAACAATTATACCAATAAAGATTATAGAGAAGATGAAGAAGGTATTAACCGTTTAAAATTGTATAGAGCTAAAAGAACAGAAGATGGAAGTGATTGGGAGGTAGAAGAGTTACCTTTTAATAGTAATGAATACTCAGTAGCACATCCTGCATTAAGTAAGGATGAAAAAACGTTATATTTTGCTAGTGATATGCCAGGAGGAAGAGGCCTATCAGATTTATATAAAATAGCAATAGAAGGGGAAGGTTTTGGTAATGTAGTAAGTTTAGGAGATACTATAAATACCGAGGGGAGAGAAACCTTCCCTTTTATAAGTGAAGATAATAAATTATATTTTGCATCTAATGGGCACATAGGATTAGGAGGATTAGATATGTTTGTTGTAAACATAAATGGACCAAATAATTATGGAGAAGTCTTTAATTTAGGGAGACCAATAAATAGTCCTCAAGATGATTTTACATTTATTATTAAAAAAAACGGACTAGGTTATTTTGCTTCTAATAGAGATGGAGGGGTTGGTGATGATGATATTTATAGCTTTAAAAGTATAAAACCTTTAATAACAACAAGACAATGTAAGCAAAACATGATTGGAATTATTAAAGATGATAGAAGCGAAGACCCAATAGCAAATGCAAAGGTTTATTTATTAAATACAGATGGTAAAGTTATAGCTGAAAAAATATCTGAGTACGATGGCTCTTTTGAGTTTAAAGACTTATCTTGTAGTACACAATATGCAGTACGCTCAAAAAAGAAAGGTTATACTACAACAGAGAAGCCTTTTGCAACAGGAAAAACAAAAGGGACAGTTGAACGTACCTTGTATATGAAAGAAGGAAATGATTTAGGAGAAACATCTGCTGCTCTTGGAGCGGATTTAGTTAAAATATTAGGGTTAAATAGTATTTATTTTGATCTAGATAAAGATTATATTCGTGCCGATGCAGAAATAGAATTACGAAAAGTTATTGCTGTTATGAAATTGTATCCAAAAATAAAGATAGATGTTAGATCGCATACAGATAGTCGTGCAAAAGATAATTATAATATAGATTTATCTGAAAGAAGAGCGAAATCTACAATAGATTATATAGTAAAAGTTGGTGGAATAGAGCGTTCAAGGCTAACAGGAAAAGGATATGGCGAAACACAATTATTAAATAGATGTAGTAATGGAGTTCCTTGTGCAGAGTACGAACATCAATTAAACAGAAGAAGCGAATTTATTATAGTTGCTAATTAATATTCATATTTCGGGAGAAAATATTTTATATTTTTTTAATAGCAACTAAGGAAGTGCCCTCTATTTGAGGGCATTTCTACTTCTATATAATTATAGAAAGGCTGTATGCTTAAAAATAACTTAAAACAGATAAAAACAATAAGCTATTTTGTAAATTTGTGAGAAGTGAATTTAAGAAATGATAGAAGAAAACGTAATACTCGTTAACGAAAAAGATGAAAAAATAGGGTTAATGCCCAAAATGGAAGCTCATGAAAAAGCAGTATTACATCGCGCTTTTTCGGTTTTTGTTTTTAATGATAAAAATGAATTAATGCTGCAACAAAGAGCATTAAGTAAATACCATTCGCCAGGGCTTTGGACAAATACCTGTTGTAGTCATCAACGAGATGGAGAAAGTAATTTAGAGGCAGGAAAAAGACGTCTACAAGAAGAGATGGGATTTGTTACCGAGTTAGAAGAAAAAACATCTTTTATATATAAAGCTCCTTTTGATAATGGATTAACAGAACATGAATTAGATCATATTATGGTAGGACATTACAATGGTATTCCTGAGATTAATAAGGAAGAAGTAGAATCTTGGAAATGGATGCCTTTAGAAGATGTAAAAACAGATATAGCAGAAAACCCAGAAGTATATACAGCCTGGTTTAAAATTATTTTCGATAAGTTTTACGAATTTATAAATATAACGGATGAGAGTAACTGTTAATAGAAAAGCACATTTTAATGCAGCTCATAGACTGTATAGAAAAGATTGGTCTTTTGAGAAAAATGATACCATTTTTGGGAAATGTAATAACCCAAATTATCATGGACATAATTATGAACTTATAGCAAGTGTTACAGGAGAAATAAACCCAGAGACAGGTTATGTTATAGATGTTAAAATATTAAAAGACATTATCAAATCTGAAGTAGAAGATGCTTTTGACCATAAAAACTTAAATTTAGATGTTCCTGAGTTTAAAGATTTAAATCCTACTGCAGAAAATATAGTTGTAGTTATTTACAATAAAATTAAAGCTAAACTAGATACAAAATTAGATTTGCAAGTAACCCTTTACGAAACACCTAGAAATTTTGTAAACTATTCTGGCAATTAATAGATACCCAATATGTTATACCCAATACTATTTACCCCTATTTTAAAAGATAAAATATGGGGAGGGCAAAAGTTAAAAACCGAACTAAATAAAACAACGAATCTTAATAATGTAGGAGAGAGTTGGGAAATTAGCGATGTAGAAGGCGATACTTCTATAGTTAAAAATGGCGCTTTAAAAGGGCAAAGTTTAAAACAACTATTAGAAACCCATAAAAGTGATTTAATTGGAAAGAAAAACTATGAGGTTTTTGGGAATAAGTTTCCTCTATTAATCAAGTTTATAGACGCTAAATCACACTTGTCTATTCAATTACATCCTAATGATGAATTAGCAGCAAAACGCCATAACTCTTTTGGGAAAACAGAAATGTGGTATGTTATGCAAGCCGATAAGAATTCTAATTTAATAGTTGGCTTTAATCAAAAAGTAACTTCAGAAAGTTATTTAAAACATTTAGAAGAAAAGGCTTTACCAGAAATTTTAAATTTCGATGAGGTTTCTAAAGGAGATACTTATTTTATAGAAGTTGGTCGTGTACATGCTATAGGTGCTGGTGTTATGTTGGCAGAAATACAGCAAACTAGCGATATAACCTATCGTGTTTACGATTGGGATAGAGTGGACGATAAAGGGAATAGTAGAGAATTACATAACGATTTAGCTATTGATGCTATAGACTTTGAAATGGAAGATAATTTTAGAATAAACTATTCTAAAACAGAAAACATTTCTAACAAAATGGTAAGCTGTCCTTACTTTACAACAAATTACCTTCCTGTTACTAATGAGACACTTAATAAAACTAACACCTTTGATTCTTTTATAATATATATGTGTGTTGAGGGAGAAGTAATTGTAAAAACAAAAAACCATTCTGAAATACTAAAGAAAGGAGAAACCTTGTTATTACCAGCAAGTATTAAAACATTTGAAATTACAGCAAAAAAAGCAGAACTATTAGAAGTTTATGTGTAATTTTGCAAACAATAAAAAATAAATATTATGGCAAATAAAAGAGACCTTAAAAAAGACATTAATTATGTTTTAGGTGACATTATTGAAGCAGTTTATGTTTGGGAATATTCAAACACAGGAAAGGATACAAAAGAGAGCGAAGCAATAATTGACGAAGCTATTGAAACTTTTGATGAATTAATTGCTAAAGTGAATGCAAAAGATGTAGAGAATAAAAAGTCTCATTTTAAGGCAATTAAGGATGAGCTAGAGTCTAAAGGTCGCGCCCTTATTGAGAAAATTAATAAATTAGGTTAATTTTTTTTAAAAAAAAGTTTGCAGATATTAATATCAATATTATATTTGCACTCGCTTTGCCGATGTAGCTCAGCTGGCTAGAGCAGCTGATTTGTAATCAGCAGGTCGTGGGTTCGAGTCCCTCCATCGGCTCAAAGTTTAAAACCACTCTTTTTAGAGTGGTTTTTTTGTTTTAAAAATAAAACTAAAGAGGAATAAAACTAATAAATTTAATATATCTAACTATGTTGTTAGAACAATATGTAGGTTTTCTATCCTATAACCAATAACTAATGTTGATTCTATACTGGATTTGTATAATAAGAAGATTATGCTACAAAAATAATGTATAGCGGTACTTTAACAGCCTTAGAACATTTTATGGAAGATGCTTCTAATACTGATCTTATAAATGAAACAGCTGCTATTAATAGGGCAGAAAGGACAGCTCAACCAGTTACAGTGACAAACTCAAACGATATAACAACAACTTATGAACAACAAGGTTTCCCTCTTGGTCATACTGCTCCTTGCGATTAGTATTTTTTCTTGTAAAAAGGAAGGCAATGTGATTAGTAGTTTTTCTCTGGAAAAGGAAGATAATTTTGATACCCAAAAATGGGAGGATTTAAATATTGAAATTATTTCCTCTTATGTTGAAGATTTATGCGAAAAAAAGGAGAAAAAGTATACCCCAAGTAATTCTCACTACAATTATATAGAAATATCGGGGTCAAAGATTCTGAATGAAGATCAATTTAATCAGTTTTATGATGAGTATACTACTAATCAAAAAACAAGGACTAAGTGTAATAATACAAGTCTTTTAGATTCTATATTTAATGATGAGAATAAGGATTTTTTAAAACATCAATATACAGCCAAAAAAAATTATATTAAGTTGATCGAAGAAACTGATTGTATCAAAAATGTATCTAATGTCTTTCCTGATGAGACGGTTAAAGTGCTTCCAAGTCTTAAATTTCATAATTTTGGTAAGGTTCTTTTTACAAAGAATTATAATTATGCTTATTTAAATTTTGTTAATTATTATGGTTTTGGTTATATTATTTATAATAAAGACTTAAATGGTAATTATAAAAGGTTAGCTATTTGTTATTTAGGAGAACACCTTATTAGCAGTTAAGAGATATATAAATAAGGAAGATAATTTTGATGTCCAAAAAATGGAATTCGAGTCCCTCCATCGGCTCAAAGTTTTAAACCACTCATTTTAGAGTGGTTTTTTGTTTTTTAAGAGATATAAAATACCATAAGTAAAAAGCCCTGTTGAAATTTCTTTCAACAGGGCTTTTGTATTAATAAATTTGTATTTTATTATTTTTTAGGAATACGTTTTAAAATTTCTAAAACAAAGTCCCAATATTTTTGAGCAGAAGAGATACTTGCACGCTCATCTGGAGAGTGTGCGCCTTTAATAGTTGGTCCAAAACTAATCATTTCCATGTCTGGGTAATTAGTTCCTAAAATACCGCATTCTAGTCCTGCATGGCAAGCAGCGACATGTGCTTTTTCGCCATTTAATTCTTCATAAGTGCTACTTAATACTTTTAGTATAGACGAGTCCATGTTTGGTGTCCATCCAGGGTAATCTCCAGAACACTCTACTTCGCATCCTGTTAACTCAAAGGTAGCACGTAATGTATTGGCTAAGTCTGTTTTTGAGCTTTCTACAGAAGATCTTGTTAAGCACCCAATTTTTATATTCCCATCTTTAATAATTACACGGGCAATGTTGTTAGAGGTTTCTACCAAGTCTGTAATATCTGCACTCATTCTATATACGCCATTTAAGGCTGCATATAGAGCGCGAGTTACACCTTCTTGTACACCTAAATCCATAATGTTTTTAGGCGTTTCTGTTGCCTCGATAATTACTTCTAAGTCGGGCTCCATGGTTTTAAGCTCTTTTTGTATTGTATTTACAAGCGTTTGCATTTCGTTATTAAATGCAGCTTCGTGTACTGCATCTATAGCAACAATAGCTTTGCTTTCTCTAGGTATAGCATTTCTTAAGCTACCACCATCTATTTCAGAGATGCGTAAACCAAAGTTTTCGAAACCATCAAATAATAAACGATTCATTATTTTATTAGCGTTTCCTAATCCTTTATGGATATCCATTCCAGAATGTCCGCCTTGTAAACCTTTTACAGTAATAGCATAACCTACTTTAAATTCTGGTGTTTCCTCTTCTTTATAAGTACGTGTTGCTGTTACATCTATTCCTCCTGCGCAGCCTACACCTATTTCGTCATCTTCTTCTGTGTCTAGGTTTAAAAGAATACCACCATCTAGTAAACCTCCTTTTAATCCCATGGCTCCCGTCATACCAGTTTCTTCATCTATAGTAAATAGGGCTTCTATAGCTGGATGAGGAATGTCTGTACTTTCTAAAATAGCCATTATAGTTGCTACACCTAAGCCATTATCTGCACCAAGTGTAGTCCCTTTAGCTCTTACCCAATCGCCATCTACATACATTTCTATGCCTTGCGTATCGAAATCAAAATCGGTATCTGCATTTTTTTGGTGTACCATATCTAAATGCGATTGCATAACGATAGTTACTCTATCTTCCATACCAGAAGTTGCAGGTTTCTTTATAATGACATTACCAACTTCGTCTTCTATAGTTTCAAGTCCTAGTTTTGCACCAAAATCTTTCATAAATGCAATAACACGTTCTTCTTTTTTTGAAGGGCGAGGTACAGCGTTTAAATCGGCGAATTTATTCCAAAGTTGTTGTGGTTGTAATGCTCTTATTTCTGAATTCATTGTTTAATATTTAATTGAAGTACAAAAGTACGAATTGCAATTAAAAAAAGAGTCCCCTATTTTAATAGATTGAAAAAGAACTTAGTCTATACCCCTGATTGATGCGGCATCCTTTTACAGCTCATTAAAAAGCTGTAAAAGATATAGCGGAAAGCAGGTAGAATCCTTTTTAAGTTAACGAACAGATTGGGTACATAGCTTTTATATTTTTTAATTACATTTGAAGGTATGTTTAAAAATAAAAAACGAAGCCTTGCTTTATCCTTAATTCCTGCTATAATTTGTGTTAAATTATTAGCTTTTTTTCCAGAGTTTGTAGAAACGTATTATAGTGGTACATTGTATCAATACATATCAAAAGTATTTAGGTTTACTTTAGGTTGGTTGCCATTTTCTTTTGGAGATATTGTTTATGGTTTGGGTATTATTTTTGTATTACGTTGGCTGGTTATTAATAGAAGGCGAGTATTAAAGGATTTTAAGGAGTGGCTTATAGATGTATTTGCAGCTGTAAGTGTATTATATATAGCGTTTCATATATTATGGGGGTTTAATTATTATAGATTGCCTTTACATGAGAATTTAAATTTAGAGGCTGATTATTCTACCGAGGCATTAGTTGCCGTGACTAAAAAATTAATAGCAAAATCGAATAGTATACATACCGAAATTACTAAAGATAGTGCTGTAAAAGTAAGTTTGCCATATTCTAAGCAAGAAATAGTAAACCTTGTACCTGAAGGGTATGCGCTTTTAAAAGAAAAATTTCCACATTTAAATTATAGCCCAGTAAGTATAAAATCGTCTTTATTTAGTTTACCTTTAACTTATATGGGGTTTAGTGGGTATTTAAACCCATTAACAAATGAAGCGCATGTAGATGCTTTAATACCAAAGTTTAAATACCCTACAACGGCTTCTCATGAGGTAGCTCATCAATTAGGTTATGCAGCAGAGAATGAGGCCAACTTTATAGGCTGCCTAGTAACCACAAATCATGACAATATTTATTTTAGGTATTCTGGTTACACTTTTGGTTTACGTCACTGTTTGCATGAAGTTTATAGACGAAACCCAGAATTATACGAAACGTTATTAGTGACTATAAATTACGGGGTTTTGGAAAATTATAAAGAAGTAAGAGCATTTTGGGATCGTTACCAAAACCCAATGGAACCCATTTTTAAAGAAACGTATAATACATACTTACAAGCTAATAGTCAGCAAGATGGAATGAAGAGCTACAGCTATGTTGTTGCTTTATTAGTAAACTATTTTAAAGATAAAACTTTATAATTTAGGAATTTATAATGTTAAAAAAAGCATTAATTTATTTTAAATTACTGCTTATCATTATATTTAAACCTCTAATTATTTATTAACTAACGTATGATTAAAAACTATTTAATGTACATGCTTTTATTGTGTGGT
>NZ_JBSHNS010000107.1:0-24954 GCF_053601635.1 Pontimicrobium sp. MEBiC01747 | reverse complement strand
AATAGTTTTAAATTTAGTTAAAAAAGACTTTTTTTATACTTTAAGTAAAATTCATTAATCATTGCTATGAAAAACCACTTCTTTTCTTTTTATATTACTAATTGTATTTTAAAATAGAAGATATCAATATTTATGAAAAAGAAGGTAATCCATGCCTACAAATATCTAATATAAAAGACAACAGTCTATTTATTGAAATTTTTTCTACCTCAGGTAAATTAATCCTCGAAAAAACAACATTGGAGAATAATAAAATAAAGATTGATTATTATCCTTCAAGTCTATATAGAATAAAGGTATTTGATAAAGATCATAGAAGTAAATTATTTAAATTTTTAAAAACATAAATAACCACATTTTATTTTTCTTATAAATTTACTATGCGTGCATAGTATTTATTACAAATAAAATAATTATCTTCGTAACCTCAATAAATTAGACCTCTTTTAGAGGAAAATAAAAATTAAAAATTAGCTATAAATAGCAGTTACTATATCGTTTTAGTAACGTTTTATAGTTAAAGCAAATAAAATCAAAAAAATATGAAAATCTTAGTGTGTATTAGTCACGTTCCAGACACTACATCAAAAATTAATTTTACTGATGGTGATTCTAAATTCGATACCAATGGTGTTCAATTTGTTATTAACCCAAATGACGAATTTGGTTTAACACGTGCTATGTGGTTTAAAGAAAAACAGGGAGCAAGCGTAGATGTTGTTAATGTTGGGGGTCCAGAAACTGAACCTACACTTCGTAAAGCATTAGCAATAGGTGCAGACACTGCTATTAGAGTAAATACACCAGCTACAGATGGTTTTCAAGTAGCTAAAGAACTAGCAAAAGTTGTAAAAGATGGTGGTTATGATTTAGTTATTGCTGGTCGTGAATCTATTGATTATAACGGAGGGATGGTACCAGGTATGTTAGCAGAATTAACTGAAGCAAATTATGTAACAAACTGTATAAATTTAGAAATTGATGGTACTAATGCTACAGCTTCAAGAGAAATTGACGGAGGTAAAGAAACGGTTTCTACAACATTACCATTAGTTATTGCTGGACAAAAAGGATTAGTTGAAGAGAGTGACTTACGTATTCCAAATATGAGAGGAATTATGATGGCTCGTAAAAAACCTTTAACCGTTGTAGAAGCAAGTGCTTCGAGTGCAGAAACGACAACACTTAAATTTGAAAAACCAGCTCCTAAAGGTGCAGTTACTTTAGTAGATGCAGATAATTTAGATGAGTTAGTAAACTTACTTCATAACGAAGCTAAAGTAATTTAGTTGTAAACTAAGTTATCCTGAACTTGATTTAGGATCTTTTAAAGTTTACGAAAACATTAAATAAGATTCCTGCCTTCGCAGGAATGACAAAAAAAAGAAAACATTATGTCAGTTTTAGTATATACAGAATCAGAAAACGGAAAATTTAAAAAAACAGCATTCGAGGTCGCATCTTACGCAAAAGCAGTAGCCGATCAATTAGGAACCTCTGTGACTGCTGTAGCAGTAAATGCAAATGATAGCTCAGAACTAGGAGCGTATGGTGTAGATAAAGTATTAAACGTATCTAATGCCGATTTAAATGACTTTAATGCAAAAGCTTATGCAGCTGTTGTAAAACAAGCAGCAGAAAAAGAAGATGCTAAAGTTGTTATCGTTAGCCAAAGTGCAGACAGTAAATATTTAGCGCCAGTTTTAGCAGTAGGATTAAATGCAGGATATGCCTCTAATGTTGTAGAAGCTCCATCAAACACAGCGCCTTTTACTGTAAAACGTACAGCATTTACTAACAAAGCATTTAATTTAACAACTATAGATACAGATGTAAAAATAGTAGGTGTTTCAAACAATGCATTTGGTTTAGTAGAAAATAATGGTAGTGCAACTACAGAAGATTTTTCTCCAGTACTTCCTACTTCAGGTGTTAAAGTAGAATCTGTAGACAAAGCAACAGATAAAGTAACCATTGCAGATGCAGAAATAGTAGTTTCTGCTGGACGTGGAATGAAAGGCCCAGAAAACTGGGGAATGATTGAAGAATTAGCAGATGTATTAGGTGCTGCAACTGCATGCTCTAAACCTGTTAGCGATTTAGGATGGAGACCTCACTCTGAGCACGTAGGGCAAACAGGAAAACCAGTTGCATCAAACTTATACATTGCTATTGGTATTTCTGGAGCAATACAACATTTAGCAGGAATTAATGCTTCTAAAGTAAAAGTAGTTGTAAATACAGATCCAGAAGCACCTTTCTTTAAAGCTGCAGATTATGGTGTTGTTGGAGATGCTTTTGAAGTTGTTCCACAATTAATAGAAAAATTAAAAGCTTTTAAAGCCACAAACGCATAATTTTTTATAAATTTAAGTTTAATTATCAAAGGGCTGTTTAAATTTAATTTTACAAACTTTAAAGTCATATAAAATTTGTAAAATTACAGTGACAAAAAATCAAATCTGTAATTTACAGTTGGTAAAGTCCAAATTTAAACAGTTCTTTGCGTTTTATAAACTATGAGTCTAGTACGACTAAATATTAAAGGAATATCATACAGCCAGACACAAAATGGCGCTTATGCATTGATATTAAACGAAGTAGATGGAGACAGAAAGCTCCCTATTGTTATTGGTGCTTTTGAAGCCCAATCTATTGCTATTGCATTAGAAAAAGAAATTAGACCTCCAAGACCGCTTACTCACGATTTATTTAAAAACTTTTCTGACCGTTTCGATATAGTTGTAAAACAAGTTATTATACACAAACTTGTAGATGGAGTATTTTATTCTAGTTTAATTTGCGAACGTGATAAAATAGAAGAAATTATAGATGCAAGAACTAGTGATGCTATAGCTTTAGCATTACGTTTTCAAGCACCAATTTTTACTTATAAAAATATTTTAGATAAAGCTGGAATATATTTAAAAGTAGATCCTACCAAAGAAGAAGAAACAGAAGAAGACAGTATTTTAGTAGAAGATATTCTTAACGAAGATCTAGAACCTACACCTTTGCAAGACAACTACGCAAAACACTCCCTTGAAGATTTACATAACTTATTAGACGAAGCCGTAAACAATGAAGATTATGAAAAAGCCGCTAAGCTTCGTGACGAGATATCTAAACGATAACTAACAATTATGAAAAATTTTATTTTAGCTATTGCAGCTATCTTTTTTGGAATACATGCGCTTTCTGCTCAAGACATTAATAAATCATGGCAGTTTGAAAATATTCAAAATGAAATAGGAAACACTTTATTTTCAGTTAGCGAAAACGATATTTTAGAATTAAAAAATGGAGAGTTTAACTATTCGCTAGAAGCCAAAGATAATTTAAAAGCATCAGGAGATTATATTTTTCAAAATAATCTGTTAGTATTTTATTACAATACACCAAACGATACTATTCGTAGATATAAAATCACAGAATTTACAGACTCTACTTTAGTCTTTAAAGAAAAGAATATTAAGTATTCTTTTTCTACTCCAAAAGACATAAATACAGAAGAAGCAGTTCTTGTATCTACTACAGAAAATAATACAATTATACCTAGTCAAGGCTTTTCATTTAATAGTCTATGGAGAGGTATTATAGGGATGTTTTCTTTAATTTTTATAGCCTTTTTGTTTAGTAGTAACAGAAAAGGTATTAATTGGAAAACTGTTGGTATTGGTTTAGCATTTCAATTAATAATTGCTATTGGCGTTTTAAAAGTAGGATTTATTCAAAAAGTATTTGAATTTATAGGCCAAAAATTCATTGATTTGTTAGAATATACTAGAGCAGGTAGTATTTTCCTTTTTGGAGATATTATGGATGTTAGTTCCTACGGATTTATATTTGCATTTCAAGTATTACCAACTATTTTATTTTTCTCTGCCTTAACGTCTGTTTTATTTTACTTAGGTATAATACAAAAAATAGTAAAAGCGATGGCTTGGTTACTATCTAAAGTTTTAGGAATTTCTGGAGCAGAAAGTTTAAGTGTAGCTGGAAATATATTTTTAGGACAAACAGAAGCACCACTACTTATTAAAGCTTATTTAGAAAAAATGAATAAGTCTGAAATTCTTCTAGTTATGATTGGCGGAATGGCAACAGTAGCCGGAGCCGTTTTAGCAGCATACATAGGTTTTCTAGGAGGAGATGACCCTATATTAAGATTACAATTCGCAAAACACTTATTAGCAGCTTCAGTAATGGCAGCACCAGGTGCAATTGTTATTTCAAAAATATTATACCCACAAACTGAGAAAATCGATACCGACGTTACAGTTTCTCAAGAAAAAATTGGCTCAAATATATTAGATGCTATTGCTAACGGAACAACAGAGGGTTTAAGATTAGCTGTAAACGTGGGTGCAATGTTACTTGTGTTTGTTGCATTTATAGCCATGGTTAATGGTATTTTAGGTTGGGTTGGTAATGTTTCTACACTAAATACTTGGGTTGCTGCAAACACACCATATCAAAGCTTATCTCTAGAATTAATTCTTGGTTATGTTTTTGCACCTTTAATGTGGTTAATGGGTGTAGCAAAAGAAGACATGGCTTTAATGGGCCAATTATTAGGTATAAAATTAGCAGCTAGTGAATTTATAGGATACATACAATTAGCAGAACTTAAAAATATAGCAAGCGCAATGCATCTTACTTATAACAAATCTATAATTATGGCAACCTATATGCTTTGCGGATTTGCAAACTTTGCATCTATAGGAATACAAATTGGAGGTATTGGGTCGTTAGCACCAGGGCAACGAAAAGTATTATCTAAATTTGGATTAAAAGCTTTAATAGGCGGAACAATAGCATCACTTATCTCTGCAACAATTGCAGGAATGATTATTGGCTAAACAAAAGATATACAGTAAAGGTTAACTTAGTTAATAACTTTTAATATTATAAAGGATTGAGTTTATTAAATTCAATCCTTATTTTTTTATTTTTAACCCTGAAAAATAAGCGTTTAATTTAATGAGACTCCCATACCATGGGAAGTGTTTATGAAGCAGTATCACGATTTAGTAAAACACGTTTTAGAAAACGGAAACGAAAAAGGAGATAGAACAGGAACAGGAACAAAAAGTGTATTTGGACACCAAATGCGATTTGACCTTAGTAAAGGTTTTCCTATGGTAACAACAAAAAAGTTACATTTAAAATCTATTATTTACGAACTCCTTTGGTTTATAAAAGGGGATACAAATATTAATTACCTTACTGAAAATGGTGTGAAAATATGGAACAGTTGGGCCGATGAAAATGGAGACTTAGGCCCTGTTTACGGACACCAATGGCGTAACTGGAATAGCGATGACATAGATCAGCTTAAAGATGTTATTGAAACACTTAAAACAAATCCAAATAGCAGACGCATGTTAGTCTCTGCATGGAATCCTTCGGTATTACCAGATACTTCTAAATCATTTAGTGAGAATGTAGCTAATGGTAAGGCTGCCTTACCACCATGCCATGCTTTTTTTCAGTTTTATGTAGCAGATGGTAAATTATCATGTCAGTTATACCAACGTAGTGCAGACATTTTTTTAGGTGTTCCATTTAATATTGCATCTTACGCCTTATTAACGATGATGATGGCACAAGTTTGCGGTTACGAAGCAGGAGATTTTATACACACTTTTGGAGATGCACACATATACAGTAATCATTTTGAACAATTAGAACTGCAATTATCTCGCGAACCACGTCCATTACCAACAATGAAAATTAACCCAGAAGTAAAAGATATCTTAGATTTTAAATTTGAAGATTTTACGCTAGAAAATTATAATCCACATCCACATATTAAAGGTGCAGTAGCAGTTTAAGCTTTTGTACTTTTACAAATAATTAAAAGGCTTTTCTTTTACTACAAAAGAAAGGCCTTTTCAATACATAGTTCCCCTATTTAAACTATATAGTATACCATTTATGAAGTTATTATTATCCTCTATCTTGTACTTATTAAGCTTAACAACTTTTGCTCAAGAGCAATCTCCAGAAGACAACAAACTTATTGAAACGCAAGAACTAAATACAAACGATACTGAAGAAAAAACTTTAGAGGAAATTGAACGTGTTCCCTTATTTAAAGGTTGTGACGAAAGATTGGATAACGACGGGTTAAAAAAATGCATGAATGAGAATATTAAGTTTATTGTCTCTAAAAACTTTAATATCCATATCGCTAAGGATCTAGGTTTAAAACCAGGCAAAGCTAAAATCTCCTGTTTTTTTAAAATAGATACTAATGGAGAAATTACAGCTATAAAAATACGTGGACCACATCCTAAATTAGAAGCAGAAGCCATTCGTGTTTTAAAATTAATTCCGAAGTTAAAAAAACCAGGTATGCAAAAAGGGAAAGCCGTTATTGTACCATATTACTTACCTATTCAATTTATAGTTGAAAAGCAGAGTAAAAGTAACAAAAAAAATAGCATTGAAATAACTACAAAACCAGACACCTACCCTGTCTATAAAGGTTGCGAAGATGAACTTACTAATGCCGATATTGAGAAATGCACCACAAAGAAAATAAGTGACTTTATACAACTTAGCTTCGATGGCGAATTAGCAAGCAAGCTATTACCACAAGCTAAAACCACTAAATTTCAAGTTAACTTTATAATTAATAAAAGAGGAAAGGCTGAAAAAATAACAGCTAAAGCTAACGATATAGAAATAGCAAAGGAAGCAATAAGAGTTTTAAAACGACTCCCTAAATTAAAGAAACCTGGTTATAAAGATGGAAAACCTGTTAATGTTCCTATGGGAATACTAATGACTATTTATTTTTGATTTCTAATTATTGCTTTATTTTTAAAAACATTAAATTTACATTATATATATAATTTATGTTCGGGAAGAAAAAAGTAAAACCACAAATAGATCAAGAGCAATTAGAACTTATTCAAAATGCGCAACGTCGTATTAAGCAAAAAAAACGCTTATACGTTCATTTTGTTATTTTTTTAATTGGAGCACTCTTTTTAGTTCTCGCAAATACGCTTTTAGGTATTGGAGACACTGTAACATTCTTTGGTACAGAATGGTTTGTATTTGCCATACTTCTCTGGTTGTTTTTTCTTTTATATCATATTTTTAATGTTTTTATTACTCATAAATTCATGGGAAAAGATTGGGAAAAAGCACAATTAGATAAATTAGTAGCAAAACAAAAAGTACGTATAGAGAAGCTAAAAACACAATTAAAAAAAGAGGATATTCATATTGCAAAGACAGAAGTCTACAATAACGAACTAAACACAAAAATGCAGAACGTTACTATAATAGTAGCTGCAGCTGAAAATAATGCTATTGGTAAAGACAATAAACTTATTTGGCATTTAAAAGACGACCTTAAACGCTTTAAAGCCTTAACATCTGGACACCATATTATTATGGGCCGTAAAACATTTGAAAGTTTCCCCAAACCTTTACCAAATAGAACACACGTAGTTATTACTAGACAAAGTGATTACAAAGTACCTGAAGGTGTTATTACTGTTGACTCTTTGGAAGCTGCACTAAAAGTTGCTAAAAATGATGAAAGACCATATATTATTGGTGGTGGGGAAATATATAAACAAGCCATGTCTATAGCAGACTCTATAGAGTTAACTCGTGTACATGAAAGTTTTGAAGCCGATACTTTTTTTCCAGAGATCGATGAAAATATTTGGGAGGAAATTGCAAATACTTTCCATACAAAAGACAAAGATCACAAACATGTCTTTTCTTTTTTAACTTACAAAAGAAGATAAGATTCTATACTAATGGTTAATTACAAAAACAAATTAACAACATCAGATACTAACACACCAGCGTTTACTGAAAATGATTTTCCGTTAGATTGGTCAATGACTAGAAACGAACGTTATGGTTTTATTCATGTTTTACAACATGTAAAACCTAAAATTTCAATAGAAATTGGCACATATAATGGCGGAAGTTTACAAGTAATAAGTAAATATTCTGAAAAAGTTTATGCTATAGATACCGACTCTACAATAGTAGAACGTTTAGGTTCAAAATTCTCTAATGTTGAATTTTTAATAGGAGACTCTAAAATACTAGTCCCCAAATTAATACAAGATTTACAAGCTAAAGGAGACTCTATAGAGTTTGCTTTAATAGATGGAGACCATAGTACTGAAGGTGTTGCCGCAGATATTAAAAATTTATTAAACTATAAACCATTAAAGAGTTTACATATTTTATTACACGATAGTTTTAACCCTAGGTGTAGAAAAGGAATGAAATTATACAATTACAATGAGAATAAACATGTACACTATGTTGAATTAGATTTTATTTCAGGTGTATTTGCACCAGATAATTTAAATAGACAAATGTGGGGAGGTTTAGCGTTGATTATTATGTTAGCCGAAAAACGTTCTGCTCAGCTTCAAGTACACCAAAGTCAATTAAAATTATATAATATAGCCTACAAACACTCTATACATTTTATAAAAAACTCATTGTCTTTTTTAAAACCAGTTGTTCGTTTATTTAGAAAGTAAAACGACTAGAAAAACTACGCTAAAGTATAATAATATAAACCGCCTAATTTTCCCTAATTTTGTGCTATGGTAAAAGAGATTCAACTTCGTATTACACTAAAAGACGAAGAACGTAGCGATATATTATTAATTAAGGCAGCATATCATTTAGATATTCCTAAAGAAGCTATTACAGGAATAAAAGTATTACGTAAATCTATAGATGCACGTAAACCTAAAATTATACTTAACTACAAGGTTGCTGTATATATAAAAGAAGCTTTACCAAAACAATCCGAATACCAATTTGATTATAAAGATGTTTCTAAAGCCAAACCAATACATATTGTAGGTTTTGGCCCAGCAGGTATGTATGCGGCATTACGCTGCATAGAATTAGGATATAAACCTATTGTTTTAGAACGTGGAAAAAATGTACAAGACCGCCGTAGAGATTTAAAAGCAATAAACCAAGATCATTTTGTAAACGAAGATTCCAATTACTGTTTTGGAGAAGGTGGAGCAGGAACGTATAGCGACGGAAAATTATACACTCGCAGTTTAAAACGTGGTGACGTTCGTAGAATTTTCGAAAACCTTGTATACCATGGAGCCACTGAGCAAATTTTAATAGATGCGCATCCACACATTGGAACGAACAAACTTCCTAAAATCATTCAGAATATCCGTGAAAATATTATAAAATATGGTGGCGAAGTTCATTTTGAGACGCGCGTTGTAGATTTTAATATAAAAGATAATTCTATAAAATCTATGATTCTTCAAAATGGAAATGAGTTAGATACAGAACGTGTTATACTAGCTACAGGCCATTCTGCAAGAGATATTTTCTATTTATTAAAAAATAAAGAAATTGCTATAAAATCGAAGTCGTTTGCTATGGGTGTTCGCGTAGAACATCCACAACATATTATAGATTCTATACAATACCATTGTTCTGGAGCGCGCCATGAGTTATTACCCGCAGCAGCTTATAGTTTAGTACAACAAGTAAACGAGCGTGGTGTATATTCTTTCTGTATGTGTCCTGGTGGTTTTATTGTACCAGCAGCTACAGCCAATGGAGAAGTTGTTGTAAACGGCATGTCTCCTTCTCGAAGAAATAACAAATTTGCAAATTCGGGAATTGTAGTAGAAATTAATGCAGAAAAAGATTTAAAAAAATACGAGCAATTTGGCGAATTAAAAGGTTTAGAGTTCCAAAAAGATTTAGAGCGTTTAGCATTTACCGCTGGAGGCAGAAGTCAAGTAGCACCAGCCCAGAGATTAACCGATTTTGTAGAAGGCAGACTGTCTAACGATTTAAACGAAACATCTTATCAACCTGGCTTAAAATCTGCGCCAATGCATTCGTTACTACCTAAATTAATTGGCGGACGCTTACGAAAAGGGTTTGCTGCTTTTGGTAAAAAAATGAAAGGCTATTACACAGAAGAAGCTAACATAATAGGTGTAGAATCTAGAACCTCTTCTCCTGTAAATATTCCAAGAACGGACACTTTAGAGCACCCACAAATTTCAAATTTATTCCCTTGCGGAGAAGGTGGCGGTTATGCAGGTGGCATTATTTCGGCTGCTATGGATGGCGAACGTTGTGCAGAAGCGGCTATTAAAGGGATCTAACATTCATATACCTTAAAGACTTTCAGTAATATAATCTTTAGTCTATAAAAATATTATTCCTATTTTTGCAGCACTAAATTAAAAATTAATGAACGCATATATATTTCCAGGTCAAGGTGCTCAATTCTCAGGAATGGGCTTAGACTTATACGAGAATTCTCCAGAAGCTCAACATTTATTTGAAGACGCTAATGAAATTTTAGGATTTCACATCACAGATATCATGTTTGAAGGTTCTGCTGAGGCCTTAAAAGAAACTAAGGTAACGCAACCTGCAATATTTTTACACTCTGTAATATTAGCAAAAACGCTAGGAAACTCTTTTAAACCAGATATGGTTGCTGGACACTCTCTAGGGGAATTTTCTGCATTAGTTGCTAATGGAGCTTTAACCTTTGAGGATGGTTTAAAATTAGTATCGCAACGTGCTTTAGCTATGCAAAAAGCATGCGAAATGCAACCTAGTACTATGGCTGCCGTTTTAGGTTTAGATGATGATATCGTAGAAAAAGTATGTGCTACTACTGATGGGATTGTTGTTGCTGCAAACTATAATTGCCCAGGGCAGTTAGTCATTTCGGGAGAAATAGAAGCTATTAATGCTGCTTGCGAAACATTAAAAGCAGAAGGCGCTCGTCGTGCATTAGTATTACCAGTTGGTGGTGCTTTCCATTCACCAATGATGGAACCTGCAAGAGAAGAATTAGCGGCTGCTATTGAAAACACTACGTTTAGCAAACCAAATTGCCCAATTTATCAAAATGTAACGGCAAATGCTATTATAGATGAATCTGAAATTAAAGCTAATTTAATCTCTCAATTAACTGCTCCTGTACGCTGGACACAATCTGTACAACAAATGATAGCTGATGGCGCTAACTCGTTTACCGAAGTTGGTCCAGGTAAAGTATTACAAGGTTTAGTAAGAAAAATAAATAGAGAAGCGCAAACAGCTTCAGCAACGTTTCAAAGTAATTCTTAATGAGTTCTAGATCTCTTTTTATAAGTTTCCTTATTATTTTAAATATTGTACTAGATCAAGTGTCTAAAATTTGGGTTAGAGCAGATGTTGTTGCTGGAAGCAGAACAGAGCTTTTAGGACAATATTTATCGTTACATAATGTAGAAAACGATGGTGCTTTTCTAGGTTTAGGAGGAGACTTTAGCCCTGTATTAAAAATAATATTGCTTAATGTTTTACCTATTGTAGTTTTAGGTTTTGTACTCATTCATCTTTTTAGAAATAAAGCTTTAGATAGAGCTTCTGTTATAGGCTTTGCTTGTATTGTAGGTGGTGGTGTTGCCAATGTATACGATAGAATACTCTATGGCTCTGTCACCGATTTTTTACATATAGATTTAGGTGGTGTTTTTAGAACAGGAATTTTTAATCTTGCAGATGTTTCTGTAATGGTTGGAATGGGCTGCTTATTACTTTCTAGTTTTAAAAATAGAAAAAAGAAAACTCAAGTAACTGAATAATTACACAAGATTTAGACAACATATTATAATAAAAAACCTCGATTTAAAATCGAGGTTTTTTATTATTTCTATCTAGCTAAAATACAATCTTTACAGTCTTTAACTTCTCCGTAATACGTTTCTCTATACTTGTGAAGTGTTTTAATAGGCATGCCTAAAAATAGTTTTTTAACATACGTTACTTTTGCGTTTAGTCTACCCATTTTAGGGGCAAATCTGTTCTCTTGTTTGGTTTTTCTTTTAATTTTTATCAGTTTCATAATATCTATTGCATTAGCCACAAAGAAAGCAAGATAAATAACTAATGCCAAAAACTAAACGTTAAGCTATTGTTAATCAATATTTTGAATGTGATTATAACAATACAATAGTGTTATTGTTACATATTTACTAATGATAAGGGTTAAAAATTATGAGACCGATAATTTAATTTTTATAAATTTTTCCTTCTTTCATAACAAAAACGACAGTTTCCATTGTTTTTATATTTTTTAATGGATTATCATCTGTGGCAACAATATCTGCAATAAACCCTACTTTTAGTTGGCCTATTTCGTTTTCCATACCTAATAGTTTAGCATTTGTTATTGTTGCACTTTGTATTGTTTCTATTGCTGGCATCCCAGCTTCCATCATGTAACCAAATTCTTTACCATTATTGCCATGTTTAAAAACACCTGCATCTGTACCAAAAGCTATTCCCACTCCTTTTTTATAAGCTTTTCCAAAAGTTCCTTGAATTTTTGGTCCTACTGCTAATGCTTTAGGGACTATAATGTCTGGGTAAAACCCTTTAATTTTTGCCTTCTCCTCTACTTCTTTCCCTGCTGTTATGGTTGGCACTAAATAAGCATCATGTTTTTTCATTAGCTCCATGGTTTCATTACTCATATAAGTACCATGTTCTATTGTTTTTACACCTCCTAAAATAGCACGTTGCATGCCTTCGTCTCCATGTGCATGCGCAGCAACATGCATTCCGTAGTCTTTTGCTGTTTCGCAAATGGTTTTTATTTCTTCTAGGGTAAATTGTGGGTTACTTCCACTTTTTGCTACACTTAAAACCCCGCCTGTTGCTGTTATCTTTATACAATCTGCTCCATTTTTATAGCGTTGTCGCACAGCTTTTTTGGCATCTTCTACACTATTAACCACGCCTTCTTTTGGCCCAGGGTCCCCTACCAAATCTTTTCTATTACCGTTTGTTGGGTCTGCATGACCTCCTGTTGTTGCTAGAGATTTTCCTGCTGTAAATATTCTGGGGCCTTCTACTTTTCCTGCATTAATAGCATCTCTTAAAGAGACATTAACACCACTGCCTCCTAAATCTCTTACTGTTGTAAAACCAGAATACAATGTTTCTTTTGCAAAAACGGTTGAGTTAAATGCAATATCTGCATCATCTAGTGTGTATTTTTCTAAATATTTTTTTGGATTACTTTCGCCTTCTAAATGCACATGCATATCTATAAGGCCAGGCATTACTGTTTTAGATTTTAAATCTACTATTATTGTACTAGCATCCTTTGGTTGCGTATAGCCTTTATTAATTGCTATAATTTTGTTACCAGAAACGACTATAGTTTTGTTATGCTCTATAGTTCCTTTTTCTGTGTTTATTAATGTCCCACAATACAGATAAGTATCTTGTGCATTAATGGTTATGGAAAGCAATAGTACTAATAGTAAAATAAAACGTTGCATAGGCTTATAGTTTTTGTTGCCAATTCCAGGCGGAACGCATGGCATCATCTAATGTAGATTTTGCTGTCCAACCTAAAACGGTATTAGCTTTAGTAGTATCGGCATAAGCAGTAATTACATCTCCTTTACGGCGCTCTACTATTTTATAGTTTAATTTTTTATTTGAAACACGCTCAAAAGATTCTATAACTTCTAATACAGAACTTCCTGTTCCTGTTCCTAAGTTAAAAACTTCATAATTGGTTTCGTTTTTATCATGTAGCAAGCGTTGTAAAGCTACCACATGTGCTTTTGCCAAATCTACTACATGTATATAGTCTCTAATACAGGTACCATCTGGTGTAGGGTAATCGTTTCCAAAGACAGACAATTCTTTTCTAATACCGTGCCCAGTTTGTGTAATATAGGGTACCAAATTTTGTGGTACACCTATTGGTAGCTCTCCTATTTTTGCAGATTGATGCGCACCTATTGGATTAAAATAACGTAATGCTATGGCTTTAAAATCTGGATTAATTTTACAGACGTCTTCTATAATATTCTCGCCAATTTTTTTAGTATTCCCGTATGGTGATTCTGCTGGTTTTATTGGCGCATTTTCTGTTATAGGCATCTCATCTGCTTGGCCATATACAGTACATGATGAGCTAAAAATAAAATTAGATTGTTCTATTTTTTTTAATTCTTGTAATAGATACACTAATGTATTAATATTATTTTCGTAATACATTAAAGGGTTTTCTACGCTCTCGCCAACGGCCTTACTTGCAGCAAAATGAATAACACCTTTAATGTCTTGATGCGTTTTAAAAAAGTCTTGTACCTTTTCTTTTTCTTTTAAATCTAACTTGACAAAACTGGGGGCTTGTTCTGTGATAGCTGTAATATTTTCCAGAACTGTTATAGAGGCGTTTGAAAGGTTATCTATTATAATTACTTCGAATCCTGAGTTTTGAAGTTCTACAACTGTATGCGAACCTATAAAACCTAATCCTCCTGTTACTAATATTTTCATTATGCTCTAAAGCTAGATGTGTTTATTACTTATTTATGCGACAAACAATTTCTTAAATAGATAAATTTGTCTTGGTTTTGCGAGAGGGATGGTAACGGCATCCTTTTTAATCACTTTTTTTTGTGGTAAAACAAAAAAGTGATTAAAAAGATACAGTGGACAGCCTGACTTTTGCTTTTTCTGCAAAAGGCTCGCCCTAATTATTATCTATAAAATTAATGACCGTTTTAGTTATAAAGTCGATTTGCTCATCGTCTAATTCGGTATGCATTGGCAACGAAATCACTTCTTTTACTAATTGATTTGTTACTTTAAAATCTTCTTCTTTATAACGAGTATCTAAATAGGCTTTTTGTTTGTGTAAAGGAATTGGATAATATACACCACAAGGAATGCCTTGTTCGTTTAAGTGTTTTGCTAAGGCGTCTCTGTCTTTTCCTTTTATTTTTAATGTGTATTGATGAAATACGTGACAATTACAAGTATCGCAAATGCCTTCGCAGTTATTTACTTTTTTTGGGGTTATAATGTTCGTATGGTTAGCAAAAGCGGCATTGTATTTAACTGCTGCGCGTCTTCTTGCTTTATTATAACTATCTAAATGTGGTAGCTTTGCATCTAAAACTGCTGCCTGTATAGAGTCTAAGCGAGAGTTTACACCCACCACATCGTGATGGTAACGTATGTACATCCCATGATTTACAATACCTCTAATGATATGTGCTAAATCGTCGTCGTTTGTAAATATAGCGCCTCCGTCTCCGTAGCAACCTAAGTTTTTTGATGGAAAGAATGATGTTGATGCCACATGCCCTATTGTTCCAGACATAACCTCGTCTCCGTTACTATACTTATATTTTGCACCTATACCTTGTGCGTTATCTTCTATAACATACAGGTTATGTTCTTTTGCTATTGCCATTATAGCTTCCATATTTGCACATTGCCCAAATAAATGTACTGGCACAATGGCTTTTGTTTTTGGCGTTATTGCTTTTTTTATTGCGTCTACATCTATATTAAATGTTTCGGCATCTACATCTACTAACACTGGTGTTAGGTTTAGCAAGGCTATAACTTCTACTGTTGCTGCAAAAGTAAAATCGGCAGTAATAACCTCGTCTCCTGGTTTTAATCCTAATCCCATCATTGCTATTTGCAATGCATCTGTACCATTGGCACATGGAATAACATGTTTTACTCCTAAATAATCTTCTAGATTCTTTTGAAATTGATGAACCTTTGGTCCATTTACAAATGCTGTAGTTTCTAAAACTTCTTGTATAGACTCGTTTACAACATCTTTTATACCTATATACTGACCTTTAAGGTCAACCATTTGAATTTTTTTCATACCACACGAAATTACAAAATTCATTATTGTTAAACAATGAATTATGTATTTTAGCACAAACGTTTTTAAATTTGAACACACTCTACACTTTTGGGATTTATTTGGCTGGTTTTATACTAAAAATCATTTCTTTTTTTAATACAAAAATTAAGCTAGGTGTTATAGGGCGTTCTAACACGTTTAAAGTTTTAGAAGCTGGGCTTTCTAAAACCGATAAAACATTATGGTTTCATTGCGCATCTCTTGGAGAATACGAACAAGGTTTACCCGTTTTTAAAGCTTTAAGGCAAGAGTACCCCGATTATAAAATTGTGTTATCTTTTTTCTCTCCTTCTGGTTACCAAATACGTAAAAACTCGCCTATTGCAGATATTGTTATTTACTTGCCACTAGATACACCTACTAACGCAAAGCGTTTTTTAAATCTAGTAAACCCAGAATTAACCGTGTTTGTAAAGTATGATATTTGGCCAAACTTTTTAAAAGAATTAAAGCATAGAACATTAAAGGCCATTTTAATTTCGGCAACTTTTAGAGCCAACCAATCGTTTTTTAAATGGTACGGCAAACAAACACGTGAGGCCTTATTTGCTTTTCATCATATTTTTACTCAAAATGAAAGTTCTAAATTACTTTTAGAACGTATAAACTACACTTCTACTACGGTATCTGGCGACACTCGTTTTGATAGAGTTACTAGCCAATTACAACAAAATAATACTATAGATTTTATTAACAATTTTAAGCAAGATCATTTATGTGTTGTTATTGGTAGTTCTTGGCCTGAAGATGAAAAGTTATTAATTAATTATATCAATACTGAAGCTCAACCAAATACTAAATTTATTATCGCACCTCATAATATTAAAGCAAATCAAATTAATCATTTAAAAGATAGTATTAATAAGCCTTGTATTCTATTTACGGGAAAGGAGGGTAAAGATTTAAGCAAGTATCAAGTTTTTATTTTAGATACCATTGGTTTACTTAGTAAAGTGTATAATTATGCAGATATTGCATACGTTGGCGGCGCTATGGGCAATACAGGGTTACACAATACTTTAGAAGCAGCCGTTTTTGGGGTTCCTATAATTATTGGTGCTAATCATAAAAAGTTTCCTGAGGCTCAGGACATGATAAATAATAATGGCATGCTCTCTATTACTAACCAAGAGGAACTTAATAAAGCTTTAACTTCATTTATTAATGATACCGAAAAGCGCATACTTTATGGTAAACAAAACCAGCTTTATATTGAAAAAAATAAAGGTGCCTTGATCCAAATTCTTAATTTTTTACGTATTTAAGCTGTAATATTTGTCTTTTACCGACAATATGTTAAAAACTGTTAAAAAAAAGAGCTGTTTTTAATTTACAAAATGTTAAATTTACCGCTCATTAAAAACTTAAACCAATGAAAAAATTATTATTAAGTGCTGCTTTATTATTAGCACTAAGTGTATCATTCACTTCTTGTAGAGACGTAAAAGAAAACACAGATTCTGCTGGAGATGCGATAGAAAACGCTGCTGAATCTGCTGGAGACGCTGTTGAGGACGCTGTTGAAGCTACTGGAGAAGCAGTAGATAACGCTGCTGAAGCTACAGAAAATGCTGTAGATGCTGCAACCGATGCTGCTGGTGACGCAATAGACGCTACTAAAGAAGCTGCTGACAAAGCTGTTGATGCTGTAGAAGATGCTGCTAAAGATGTTAAAGATTCTGCTGTTGATGCTGCAGATAAAGCGGCTGAGAAAGCTGACAAAGCTGTTGACGATGCTAAGAAAAAAATAGACGGTTTAAAAAAGGAATAGTTTTTTACTCTCTATAATTATAGAAAAGCCTTTGTTAACGCAAAGGCTTTTTTGTTTCTATACAACAACGTTAATTCTTCTGTTTAAATTTTTAGCAATAATGTTATTTGTAGTTTTAATATTATACGTATTTTTGCATCCATATAATATAAAGAGGAAGGATTTGACTGATTGCAACCTCTAGTTTCTAAGGTATTAAGAAACAGTTTCGAATAGCGTTCGAGATTAAAAAATGCTAAAGGCAGTGTAAACTTCCTTCGACGTTTTCGTCAAATCCTCTGACTAAAATAATTTTAAAAGAATGGCATATTTATTCACCTCAGAAAGTGTTTCTGAAGGACACCCAGATAAAGTAGCAGATCAAATTAGTGATGCTTTAATTGATAACTTTTTAGCGTTCGATGCGAACTCTAAAGTCGCTTGCGAAACGTTAGTTACTACTGGACAAGTTGTATTGGCCGGGGAGGTTAAATCGCAAACCTATTTAGATGTACAAAAAATTGCTAGAGATACTATAAACAAAATTGGCTACACTAAAAGCGAATACATGTTTGATGGTAATTCTTGTGGTGTTTTTAGCGCTATCCACGAACAATCGGACGATATAAACCGTGGTGTTGATAGAGAAACTAAAGAAGAACAAGGGGCTGGAGATCAAGGTATGATGTTTGGTTATGCTACTAAAGAAACAGAAAACTACATGCCTTTGGCTTTAGATTTGTCGCATAATATACTTATTGAGCTTGCTGAGTTACGTAGAGAAAATAAAGATATTACTTATTTAAGGCCAGATTCTAAAAGTCAAGTAACTATAGAATATAGCGACGATAATGTACCACAACGTATTGAAGCAATAGTAGTCTCTACACAGCATGACGATTTTGATACAGATGAAGCTATGCTTTCTAAAATTAGAAAAGACATTGTAGAAATTTTAATTCCTCGTGTTGTTGCTAAATTACCCGAGCATTTAAAGGCGTTATTTAACGACGATATTAAATACCACATAAACCCTACAGGAAAGTTTGTTATTGGTGGACCACATGGCGATACTGGATTAACTGGACGTAAAATTATTGTAGATACTTATGGTGGTAAAGGAGCACATGGTGGTGGCGCTTTTTCTGGAAAAGATCCTAGTAAGGTAGATAGAAGTGCGGCTTATGCTACACGCCATGTTGCTAAAAACTTAGTGGCTGCTGGTGTTTGTGACGAAATTTTAGTGCAAGTATCTTATGCTATTGGTGTTGTAGAGCCTATGGGAATTTTTGTAGATACTTATGGTACTTGTCCGTTTAATATGACCGATGGTGAGATTGCAGAGAAAATTGCTAAAATTTTCGATATGCGTCCTGCTGCTATAGAGTCGCGTTTAAAACTGCGTAGTCCTATGTATAGCGAAACTGCTGCTTATGGGCACATGGGAAGACAAAACGAAACGGTTTCTAAAACGTTTACACAACCTAACGGTGCTCCTAAAACTATGGACGTAGAGTTATTTACATGGGAAAAATTAGATTACGTTGATAAGGTTAAAGCTGAATTTGGTTTATAAGTATATAAATAATTATAAATTTTAAAAAAGACCTTTCTAAATGAAAGGTCTTTTTTTTACTCATTACTTATTAATTTAATAAAACCTTCTCTTTAGGTGTATATAAGTAATTTTTGGTCTTCATAATTTGTTAATTTAAAATTACAGATTAACTATTCACCTTTCCTAAAGTCAGTAATAACACATAAACTATGTATCATTATAAGTACTATATATAATAGCTCTTAATTATTTTTTTCTTTAAAACATACTTATATACATTTTTGTTTAAACTCCTAATTATATACAAATTATAAGCGCTTACCCCTTATAATATCTATAATTATTTATAACTTGCGTATATACACTAGTTGGCAAACATATGAGAGAAAGAGTATTCTTAACATTTTGGCTTCTTCTTTTTACAGTTTTTACGAGTTGTACAGAAGAATATCCAGAAAACCTGAAAGTTGGAACCTTTAAAACTACGACTGAATTAAATACTGTGAAATATTTATATCGAAATTTTGATTATCAATACATTTATTCAGAATCTCATCCTGGTGGAAATAAATTATCGAAAATAATCTGGAAAAACTCTGGTTATGAATTGGAAACTATAAATAAAACCAGCAAATTTGATTCCTTAATTCAGACTGTAGTTCTTGAAAAGTACGATAATAATAATTCATTTACAGAAACGACTTTTACAGAAGGAATTGGACTGAAATTCACAACTGAATGGATTAGAATTGACCAATCGCCTGACAAAAAATTGACTGAAATAATGAAAGAAAACGGAATTGAATTTAAATAAATACGATTTGCCAACAACGCATAAAAAAAATTGCTACATTAAGCTTTAATTATAGTCGTTGCTTTTTTACCAACTTCTGATTTTCCTGCGGAAAATCCTCGTCGATAAAATCGCAACTATTTTTATACAAAACCGTTGTACCCAATTTAAAAAATGAACATTTCTGATAGATTTATAGGCTGTATTTTAGGAGGAGCGATTGGAGATGCTTACGGAAGTGCTTATGAAAATATTGCTAAAAAAGAGAATGCTGAAACTACCTATTATCCTTTTGGAAAACCTGAAATAAAAACACCTGAATGGAGAATAACTGATGATACTCAACTTACTCTTGCTACTTGTGAAACAATGACTGAAAATGAAATATTAGATGCGAAGTTCTTTGCAGATAAATATTTAGAATTTTACAAGTCAAGAAAAACAACAGGAATTGGAGCAAGTACTTTAAAAGCAATGCAAGAGCTAGAAGTTGGCGGACATTGGAATTTGGTTGGCAGAAAAGGAGAATTTGCTGCTGGAAATGGTGCAGCAATGAGAATTGCACCTTTAGGGTTTGAACCTAACATTTCAAGAAATACAATTAAAGATATTTGCAATATAACTCACCAAAACGATGAGGCATATGTAGGTTCATTAAGCATAATTATTGCTATTCAATCGATAATAAATAAAACCTGGACAGGTAAAGAGAATCTATTGCAAATAATAATAAACGAAATTCCTGACACAAGAGTTCGAGATAGATTAATTGACATTGATAACATTAATTGTGACTTGTCAAAAATAGGAGAATTTGGAAATGATGGTTATGTGGTTAATTCTGTTCCATTAGCTATTGCTTTTGCCAGTAAAGTAAATGATATTGGATTATGTCAAATGTATGAACAGATTATAGAACTTGGTGGTGACACAGACACAAATTGTTCTATTGCTGGACAAATTGCAGGAACTTTAATCGGGATAAAAAAAATACCGAATGAACTAATTGACAAGCTAAAAGATTTGAATGAATCTGATTGGATTTATAGAACAATTAATAAATTTATAGAAAAGAAAAACTGGGTACAACAAAGAACTGAGTTAAAAAACAAGCAATTTTAAGCTAATCTTGAAACAAAGTTTTCATCATAAGGTAATCCACTTTTTGCAATAGCAAAAGTTTGTTTTAATAACTTATTTGCTACTGCTATTAATGCTAGTTTTTTACTCTTGCCTTTAGCAACTATTCTGTCAAATAATGCTGTTTTATTCCTATTCCTGGAATAGTTTGTAATAATGTTAATTGATGTTGTTGGTCTTGTTTTACTAATTCTAACAATCTATCTTCTAATAATTTCATCTCTTTTTTTAAGTGATATAAATTTCTTTTTAAAGAACGATAAACTGTTTTTTGATGGAATACCTAAAACATTTTCACCATGTAGTTTATTTTTTGTTGCTGTGCTCTTTTTTACATAACTATCCAGTAATCTAAACAACTGTAAGCATTCTTCCTGAATATCTGTTAAGGCATTATAAAGTGGCACTTCGTTTATTGTATCATACTCACAAATTGCTTTTGCATCGCTCTTATCGGTTTTTACTTTTGCCAATTTCATCTGGATAAATCGCTTAACACTTAAAGGATTTACAACCGAAACTACAACTCCATTTTTATATAAAAATGGAGCCAAGCGATAATGATAATAGCCAGTAGCTTCCATAACTACTAATGCCTTTTTTGGTAAACTTTTTAAAAGTTGTTTAAAACCAGATTCATCATTTTTTAATTCAACATGACCTTTAGATTTACTGTAAATATCAAATACAGATTTACTAATGTCAATACCATAAATTTTTCTATCTTTAATCATAAGAACTGAATTTCGGAAAGTACAGATGCTACTCACATTTCAACAACTTGAAAACGAGATCTAGGTCTTACAGAACTGAACGAAGTTTAGGTAGTTAAAGGGAGAGGATTATCAATGTTGTCGAAGTCTTAACTTCTCCGTGTATAGTAATCTTATTTCTCTCTTTTGTTCTTTCTATTTTATTATATAAATTTAGTGAAAGACAAACTTAAGACGCACATAACCCATAGTTAATCAGTTAATTAATCGAAGTCAAGGTATATTTGGAAAGTCGCCGAATTTTTAAATTTGACGATTTCCAATAAAAAAGATAAATAGTAAAATTTAAAAATCTGGCTTGTGCTTAATCGAAAAATAATCGCTAATTTAACACGCTACAAGACATATACAAGACCGTTGTACGCAAGCTAAAAACAGAACTAATTGAGAATTTTAGATTGGATAAAAAACAAAGAAATTAAATCGGAATTTGAAAAAGCATTTTCTGACTTAAAGAGAATGGGAGAAATTAAGCCAAGTGCGAAAAAGGCTTATGAATTACTTCGCGAATTAGACTTTAATACTTCTGACTCGCAATCTGAATTGTTGATTTCGGAATTTAATAAGATTCAATATCAATCGAATACCAATAGCTTCTTTTACTTCTATTTTCCGATTGTAACTCACATTTTATATTACAAACCAAAATATGAGAAAGACATTTTAGGATATTTAATCGAACCAAATTTTGCAAATGGAGATACAGAAACGAAAGATTTGATTCCATTAATCAAAAATACAATGGAACTTAAACTGTCTGAAAACAAAAATTATCTAACTAAAGAAAGTAAAGATTGGATTCTAAATGAGTTACCTAAAATGGAAGAAGAAGTCGAAAGAGAAGTACAAAAGTGCTGGAAAGAACTAAATGAATGAATTACTATAAACGAAATTGGAATGAAACACGTGGAGACCAATATGATAGTTGGGGAAAATCTATTTGGTACTTTGAGACGGACGATAAAGGAGTAGTCTTAAGACAAGTTGAGGCGTACGAGAATGGAAAAGTCCTGAAATATGATAACCAAAATATTGAAGATGAGTTTGGTGGACTTGCAGACCAAAATCTTGATTTGAATGAATTTGTGGAGTTTTCGATAGAAAAAGAAGAGTTTGAAAATAAATGGAAATAAAAGCCAGCGTACAATAATAGCTATAATTCATTGTGATTATGTGTCACATCAAAATAAAAGTATTAATCAATTACTGATTTCTCAGCGGAATAATCCTGCGGATGATTCCACAACGAAATCATAGCCGAAACCGTTATGCACAATTTAAAAAAATGAAATACACATATTTAACATTAGCCTTTTTAATCATTATATCTGGATGTAAGCCTTCCGAAAAACTATTAAAAAAGAAAGATGACAAACAAAATTTAATAAATTTTCTGTTCCAAGACTACATTGGTGAAAAACCAAGTGCAAGTTTTATTGTTATAAAAGATGGTAAAATAAAAGATTGCCAAAGTTTTGGATATGCAGATTTAGAAAATAAAATTCCTGCTAATTGTGAAACTAATTATAGACTTGCATCTGTAACAAAACAGTTTACAGCGATGGGTATATTAATTTTAATAAATCAAGGAAAATTAAAATACAACACTAAATTAACAGAAGTAATTCCTGAATTTCCCGAATATGGGAAAGAAATTACTATTAAAAACCTATTGTCTCATAGATCAGGTTTGCAAGCTTATAATAAACTATATCCAAAAGACGCAGAAAAACAACTTATTGATAAAGATGTACTTAATCTTCTAATAAAACAAGACAGCCTTTTGTTTCCTGCAAATTCTAAATACAAATACAGTAATTCTGGTTATGCTGTTTTAGCTATGATTATAGAACGAGTTTCTGGCAGAACATTCCAAAACTTTATAGGCGAAGAAATTTTTGAAAAACTAGACATGACCAATAGTGTAGTGTATTCAAAAGATATACAGATTAAAAATCGAGCCTATGGTTATAAATTAATAAAAAGTAAATACAAAAACAGAGACCAAAGTAAATGGTCGGCGATTCAAGGTGATGGCGGTATTTACTCATCTGTAAGCGATTATGCAAAATGGGATGAAAGTTTATATAATGCAACACTAGTTAGTAAAGACTTAATAAATGATGCTTTCTCAAATTGGGATAAAAATGGGAAAACTGATGGAAAAGGCTATGGGTTTGGTTGGCAAATTGAGAAAAAAAACGGTAAAAAATACTTAATGCATGGAGGAAGCTCGACTGGTTTTTTAAATACTACTTTAAGAGTACCTTCTGAAAAGATTACTGTAGCTATATATACAAATAACGGGAGTTTAGGTGGCTTAAAAAGAAAAGCTTTAGGTTTAGCGAGTCTCTTTTCAGGTGACCAAATACCCATGCCTACAGAAATTGCACTTGAAAAAGATATTAAGGATAATGGAATAGAAAATATCACAACTAAATTTAAAGAAATAAAATCTAACCCGAGTAAGTATGATACCATTGAAGAGGGGCTTATTAGATTAGGCTTCAGTTATTTTAAAAATGAGCCCGAAAAGTCACAAAAAGTGTTCGAATTAATTACAACTGAATTTCCAAATTATTTTGGAGGATACTATGGACTAGGACAATACTATGCGTACAAAACGGAGGGTAATAATAAGTTGGCTATAGAAAATTATAGAAAAGTAGTAGAACTGAATCCATCAAATGAACAACGACTTGTTAATCGTTCTAAAAATATGATTCAAAAATTAAGTAAATAAAAACTGTGCTTAACAATGCTATAAATAATTACTTGTTCTTGCCCACTTCTAAAAAATCCTTATGAATTTTAAGTTTAGTATGTGCTTTAAAAATTAAGTATTAACCTACGTAACTACTAATAGCTTAAATTGCAAGCAATAATTAAATAATGAATGAATTAAGTAAAATACTAAAAGAATTAATTGGATTAACAGAAAGCGAATGGGAGGTATTTGCTAATCAATTAAAAAGACAAAAGCACAAAGCTAAAACCATATTAATAGACGAAGGTAAAACGGCAAAGTCCTTGTACTTTATTGAATCTGGGTTATTTAGAACATATAAAAAAATAGACGATAAAAATATTACGACCTATTTTGCTTGCGATAAGCAATTTGTAACCGTTTTTAACAGCTTTATAAACCAAATACCTTCGTCGGAAGTTTTAGAAGTTATTGAAGAT
>NZ_JBSHNS010000106.1:0-4619 GCF_053601635.1 Pontimicrobium sp. MEBiC01747 | reverse complement strand
ATGGAAAAATACTTTCTGGTGAAGATTTAGGGTTAAAAATCAACTCTTTATTACCTAATTCTAAAGTTATCATTTCTACCGCTTATGGTAATAATTATAGAATTCATAGCATCTTAAAAAACCTTAATCCCGATGGCTTTTTAATTAAAAGTGATATTGACCATAATGAATTAGAAACAGCCGTTAAAAATGTTCTTGGTGGCTCTACATATTATAGTAAAACGGTATCTTCTCAAATAAGAAAAGAGGTCTCCAATAACTTACTTCTTGATAATATAGATAGAAAACTTCTTTACGAGTTATCTATTAACACCAAAATGAAAGATTTGCCTAACATTCTACCCCTATCTCTTGCTGGTATAGAAAAAAGAAAACGTAATTTAAAGCGAACTTTTGATGTAAAAAGTGTAAACAACGATAAGGAACTTATTACAAAAGCAAAAGAAATGGGCTTTATATAAAAAATATCATTATCTAAAGAGTTCTCTAAATTGGTAAATATTCTTTCTATTAGGGTTAGTTCTTCTGTTATAATTTCTGCACTTCCTCTCATTTCTTGTTTAAATTCAAGTGTTTTCCCAAAAACCTTACAACAATAAACAATTAATTATCAAATAGTTACATCAAAAACATATCAAGTAAAACAAAAAAAACAATATTTTATTATTCTAAAAATCGTGAATTAAAAAAGGCTCTTAATTAAAATTAAGAGCCTTTTTTAATAGTATTTTTAACGTTTTTATTCGTTTAAAAGCTGTTCTACAAAACCTTCAAACTCTATTTTAAACTCGGTAAATTTTTCTCCAGTTGCTGGTCCATTAAAACCTGTATGTATTTTACGAACCTTTCCTTTTTTGTCTAAAAATATTGTTGTTGGATAACTTAACACATGGTTTAACATTGGTAGTTTTTCTTGTGCTTTAGTTTTACTTGTAGTTCCTGTTTGTGCCAGTAATATTGGGTATTCTATATCTATTCTGTCTGACAAACGTTTTATGTTAGAAAATGCTTTTTCTTCAGTTTTTGCATATTCAAAGGCTAACGCTACTATTTCTAAACCTTTAGCTTTATTAGCTTTATAGTATTTAGAATAATATTTACTTTCATCTAAACAATTTGGGCACCACGTTCCCATAATTTGTACAAGTACAACCTTATCTTTAAAGCGCTCATCTGTAAGAGACACTTTTTTTCCATTTTTATCTGGAAATGTAAAGCTTAAACTATCATATCCCTCGTTTAAATATGTTAAGTCGTTTGAGTTTGGCAACTCGTAAGTTTCGTTACGTTTTGCGGCAAATGGTTCTTTCCAGTGGTTTCCAGAATAAAATGTTCCATTTAATGTAGAATCGGTTACTGTGGCTGTAAATAAAAATGCATGAGCGCCATCAAAAGTAGAGAGTTTCATTTCATTTCCATTAATTACACCTTCTAAATAGCGATAATCTCCAGTCTCAGTTCTAAAAGTTCCTGTTACTTTATTTCCTTTTTGCTTAAAAATCCCTTTGGCTATATATTTATCTTCTGTATTTGGGCTAAAAACAGTTTCCCAATTACCAGTAACGTTTGCTTCTTGTTGTTTATTTATATCAAATCTTCCTTCTTTTTTTTCAGCAGAAAATGGGACTACTCTATTTAGTCCAGCTTTTACAAAACTACCTGTAAGTTTTTCATTTTCGATTTTTGCAGATAAATAACCTTCAAAAACAGGCATTTTAATATACACAGAATCATTTCTGTACGTTATTTCATCTACTGTTATTACTTCTTCTGCATTAAAAACATCTAATTGATTGGCATCTTTGACTTTAAATGTAAATGGTAAGATTTCTGTATCACTTACTTTTAATTCTGCTCTATACTGTCCTTTTGATAGTTTTTCTGAGGTTTTTTCTGTTTTATTTTCAGTTTTGCATGAAAATATTGCTAAGGCAATTATAAGACTAAGTAAATGGCGCATTATTAATTTCTTTTGTTATTATTATTCGAAGAAACAACAAATTAATTACAAATAAAAAAGCCCAACTGCAAAGTTAAGCTTTTCTTATAAAGTTCTTATGTGTTTAGTTTTTAATTACCTTCTTTTGGATAACGCGTTGCCCATCGTATAAACGAAAAATGTAAGTACCGCTCTCCAGTGTTTTTACATTTAAGTTACGTTTAAATGCACCTTTATCTACTTCTATTCCTGCTAAATTATATATAATGTACGTTATAGGTCTGTCGTCTTGCATACTAACTTTTAATCCTGAAAATGTGTTATATATGTTAGCATCGTATATTTTTACTGACTTAGTTAACGCTCCATCTATGTGCATATAATCGCCCGCTAGTTTTGAGCTACTTCCAATATTAATTGTGTAATCTTCAACTTCTCCATAAGAAAATGTTTCACAAGCTGTTTGCGTAGCATCCCATTTCATAGAAACACGCATTCTTGTCTGTCCTGCTAGTGCTGAGTTTGGTATATTAAAGTTATATGATAAATTACCCGAGCTAGAAGTAGATCCTGTAACAACCTCTTCTGCGGCTTCAAATGTACCATTTTTATTAAAGTCTATCCAAACTTTAAAATACTCTGTATAAGTTGTACTAGCAAAGCCAGCACTTAAAACAATTGTATTGGCTCCATAAGACACGTTTCCTGTCTGGTTTGTAAAATCGGCATAACCTGCATTTGAAGCCGTTGCATTAGAAATACCACCAATACCTACAAAGTCTATATATTCGAAATTAGAATTATCCCCTTTAGAGCTACAGTAATTTACTGGTGTTGGTGTTGGATTAGGGTTTGCACTTCCACTTAAAGTATGTGTACCTAAGTCATTAAATGTATTTTGTGCAAATGTTGTCCACTCATTTAAAGTATACGTTGTATTAGGACTAGAAACTGATGCTTTTCTTCTTAGCGTTTTATCTTTAGCAAAATTAGAGCTACCTCCGTTAAAAGTACCTACTATGTCTATTAATACTCCATTTTTAAATAAACCTACAGCATCATTCCCATTAAATGTTAAAGCAGAATTACCAGTTGTTATATTTGCTTTTGAAGTTACTGAAGTAGATGCACTACTATTTGCTACAACATAAACACTCTCATTAGTTAATGTGCCACTTAAGTTATAACCAGAACTCCAGCTTCCAGCTCCATTAGTTTGTTTTTTTATTGTATAAGTTGAAAGGTTTACAGAGCCTCCAGTAAAATTGGCTATTTCTATAGCTTTATTATTAGATGATCCTTCTACATATTCAGATATAAACAACTCTGCAACTGGGTCTGGGTTTCCGCCTCCTGAACCTGTTCCTGTTCCAAAACGATCCTCTGCTTGTGGGCCACCCCATATTTTAGTTGCAAAGGCTGGGTTATCTATAAATGGATTTCTGTTTCCTTGAATTCCAGCTATAACATTATTTCTATTATCTTCAAATGCATTTACAGGGTCATCAACATTCCATTGTAAGAACAAGTCTATCATATTATTATCTACAGTTAAAGCATTACCTACACCAACATTTTTAGGTAAGCAGCGGTCTCCATAGCGTAAATACATAAATAGCATCATACGTGCAACATCTCCTTTCCATTCATCTCCTGGATAAAAATGCCCTTGAGCAGTTATGGCAGCATTACCATTTCCACTAGCATATTTTCTATTGTTTCTAGTAGAATTCATTTGCCCATCGCTTGCACGTAAATGATGCGCATCGCTTCCTGGGCCTGATGTACCTAGGTCTGGAGTTCCTAAAGATTTTGGGTAAGAGTGCTCTCTATTCCAAAGCCCTAAACCTCCTCCTCTACTAGATTTAGCTCTACTTCTATCTGTTTTTGCATTACCATCTGTATCATCATACCCGTATATTAATAGTACATTATTAGAATTATTTGGGTCTTGATCTGCATTTTCTAATGCGTTCCATACGCCTGGTGTATAACTTAAAAAAGTAGTATGTGTACTAATTATTTTAGTTGCTAAATCATCTTTTAGAGCAGTTCCATTTTGTGTAACATCTACTCCATTATAGTATGCAGGGATTTGAGAGAATGCTACTGATGAAACCAATAGCAGTAGGATTAATAATTTTTGTTTCATTTTAATTGTGTCTTTTTGGTTGTTTTTAATCTATGTAATAAAGCAATTTAATTAGTATTCACCTAAAATTTTTCTTGTTTTCGAATAAGCGTTCGAAAATAGTAACTAATAGTTAGTAATTCTTTACCATTAGGTTAATTACAATTTATAAAACTGTTAATAACTATTTTTAAAACAAAACACTTTTTTCAATTTCCAGAACTCTCAACTATTCTTATATTTGTTGTCTTAAAATGTTATCTGTATAAATAGTTTAGGTTGCATTATTTTAAATTAAAAACAAACATCTATCGATGAAAATTTCATATAACTGGTTAAAACAATTTATTAAAACAGATTGGTCACCAGAACAAACAAGTGAATTACTTACAGACTTAGGTTTAGAAGTCGAAGGTTTAGAAGCTTACCAAAGTGTAAAAGGCGGTTTAGAAGGTGTAGTTGTTGGTGAGGTATTAACTTGTACGCAACACCCCAATGCAGACCGTTTAAAAGTAACAACCGTAAACATTGGTGAAGATGCTCCTGTAC
>NZ_JBSHNS010000105.1:0-31613 GCF_053601635.1 Pontimicrobium sp. MEBiC01747 | reverse complement strand
TAAAGTCCAATTGTTTAATGTCTCTTTTTAATTATAAAAAACACATGCCCTCTTAATTTGATTTATTAAATACTTAGTTAAAGTATAATCGCTTTACTTACTAATGGGTAACCCTTTTTTATAGGTTGTTACAGTTTTTTTTATAAAAAATATGACTAATTATTTTAATTAAATTATGAAAAGTTAGTCTAAATTTATAAATAACAACCTATTTAACAGGTACACTCCTCTATTTAACCAATATTTAATATTATTTTTGGCTTTGTAAATGTTTATTAATCATTTTAATATTGAAACACTATTTTTAGTTTAAATATTATTTTTGATAGAGTTAGCTCTATTTTTTGTAACTTTTTAATTTAATATGCACACTAATTAAATAGTTTTATCAGTTAACTCTATATTTATATATTTAATTTTTAAATACTAAAAACAACCACCCTCACTTTATTAAGTAAATACTATGAAAAAAATCCCTGGATACAATCTTCAAGAAATTTTAATAGTACTTGTTATTATAGGTATTTTATTATTACTAGCATTACCTAATTTAATGCCTTTAATAGGTAGAGCAAGAAGTATAGAAGCACAAACACAGTTAGCACATATACATAACTCCCAAACTACACATCGTTATATGTACTCTAAATATTCTCATGATTTAAGTGAAATAGACTTTGAAGCACCAAAAACGGTTAACGAAAATGGCAAGGCCAATTATACATACGAAATCTTAAGTGCAGATAGTAATACATTTAAAGCAAGAGCAACTGCCGTAACTGATTTTGATGGAGATGGTATATTTAATGTTTGGGAAATAGATGAAAATGGAACTCCAAAACAAATTGTAAAAGATTAACATTAATGATATTAAGCATTAAGATACTATTAATTATCAGCTTATTATTTGTGTTTTTACAAGATGTAAAAACACGAGAAGTATATTGGATTTTATTCCCTGTAATAGCTAGTTGTTGTGGTATTTTACATTATCAAAATGTGGTATATAGCACTTTTATTTATGCCGTAGGAGTTAATTTTATATTTATCAGCTTAATGTTACTTGTTATTTATTTATATTCAAAATATAAATTAAAAATGGCATTTAAAAACACGTTTGGATTAGGAGACGTCTTGCTATTTATAGGGTTAACACTCTCATTTTCAACCACCTCATTCATTATTTTGTTTGTATTCTCTCTTGTCTTTGCTTTAGTCTTACACTTATTTTTTAAAACTAAAACAAAAATAGCATCGGTGCCACTAGCAGGTTATTTAAGTTTATTTTTTGCATCTGTATATGTTTCACATTGGCTAGGAGCTATACCTTATATTTATATTATTTAATTTATATTGAAACACTCTTTTAACATAGCAACCCCTTTATTGCAGCTTATTAGCAGCGAGCAAGCTTATCATTATAATATCATTCCAATTAAGGTAGATGATACTACTTTAGTTTTTAAAACCGACAATCCGACAGATAATTTAAAACAAGAACTACAAATTGTTTTAGGTAAAACTGTAGAACTCATTGAAGAATCTACAGAAAATATACAATATTATTTAGCAACTAATTTTAGACAACGCAACACCAATAAAGTTGAAGATTTACATTACAGTAATGATTTTCTAGAGAAACTCTTACAATCTGCAAAAGATATTGGTAGTAGTGATATTCACTTTGAGCCTTACGAATTAAAATGTCGTGTTCGTTTTCGTTTAGACGGAAAATTAAAAGAGCAGTTTTTAATATCTATACAAGAATACCCTGTAATAGTTAATAAGCTAAAAATTAAAGCTGGTTTAGATATTTCGGAGAAACGATTACCACAAGACGGGCGCATTACCGTAAAAACAGATAGAGATGAATTTGATATTCGTGTGTCTTCACTTCCAACATTACATGGCGAAAAATTAGTTTTGCGTATTTTGAGTAAAGATACTAATCATATAAATTTAAGTGATTTAGGGTTTACAGAAAAAGAACTTAAAACGTATAAAGAAACCATTAAAAAACCTAATGGTATTATTCTTATTTCTGGCCCTACTGGTTCAGGAAAAACAACTACATTATATGCCACGTTAAAATTATTGAATGATGACCAAACCAATATTTTAACTATAGAAGATCCTATAGAGTATACATTAGAGGGTATTAATCAGGTACAGCTTAAAGAAAATATAGGTTTAGATTTTGCTAGTACGCTTCGCACATTTTTACGTCAAGATCCCGACGTTATTATGGTTGGTGAAATTCGTGATGCTAAAACAGCAAATATGGCTATTAGAGCAGCACTTACAGGGCATTTAGTGTTATCAACAATTCATACTAATTCTGCTTGGGCAACCATTTCTAGATTAATAGACATGGATATTCCTTCTTTTTTAATTGCAAGTACTTTAAATGTTAGTGTAGCCCAGCGCTTAGTTAGAAAATTGTGTAATAACTGTAAAACTGAATCTCCTGTGAAAAAAGACATTTTTCCTTCAAATTTTAATATTCCAATAGATTTAAAAACACATTACAAAGCTACTGGTTGTAACCAATGCTACCACACAGGTTATATAGGCAGAAAAGCTATTTATGAAATAATACCTATTACAAAAACGTTAATAAACCACATAAAACAAAACGATTTAGAAATCGATAACTATATTGCCGAACAAGATATTTCTACATTAAAAAGTAACGCCTTAACACTTATAAAAGAAGGAATTACTTCTGTAGAAGAAGCTTATGCATTGCTATCGGATTAATACAAAATAAACGCCTCCCGTTTTTACGGGCAATATATATGAAAAAAATAGTATACTTTTTATTACTACTTAGTGTTAGTTTTTCTTTTGCGCAAAAAGAAGACCAACGTATTCAAAACATAAAACATCAGCTAGATGCCTTGTCTGTTAATACAGTTGGATTAACTGAAAATGTAAAAACCGAAATTCAAGTTACAGATATTACTCTTTCTAATTTTTTATTAGGATTATCTGAAATACATAAAGTAAATATTAATGTTGACCCTAATTTAAATCAACAAATAAAAAACAACTTTACAAATGTTACCGTTGCAGATCTTTTAGTTTTTTTATGTAAAGAATATAATTTAACAATAGATTTTACAGGAAACATATTATCTATAAAAAAATATATTGAAATTCCAAAACAACAAAAAGAACGTGTTATTCCTGTAAGCTACACTCCAAGTAATTCTAATATTTCTTTAGATGTAAAGGGAGATAAACTTTACGACGTATTTAAGCGTATTATGGATGTTACTGGGAAAAATCTTGTATTCTCCCCTGGATTAGGGAACGAATCTTTAACAGCATATATACAAGAGACTCCTTTTGATGCAGCTATGGATAAATTAGCCTTTGCTAATAACTTATATTTAGAAAAAACTAAAGATGGGTTTTACTTGTTTGAAGGAACTAATACAAATGTGGCAAATGGAAGTGTTTCACCTACAAGTTCTTCACAACAAAGACCAGTAAGAAGGCGAAAATCTAATTTCTTTTTTAAGGTTATTAATCCCGAAACTAAATTATTAGAAGTAGATTTTACAAACACACCTATTGGAGATATTATAAACGACATTGGTAATGAATTAAAAATAGATATTTTTACAGCAACACCATTAGACAAAGCAGGTAATGCTTCATTTAAAGCTAAATCCATTCATTTTGATGATTTATTAGTTAAATTATTTGAGTCTCAAGGCACGTCTAATATAACTCCTAATGGAGGGAAAGCACAAAAAAGTACTAACTCTTCACAAAGAACAGGCTTGAGCCCTTCTGGAGGAAACGCGTCTAATAACAATGAAGGCATTTTTACTTTTAAAAAAGAAAATAACATCTATTATTTTGGTACAGAAAAACAGCTAAGTGTACGTAACGTAGAAATTGTGTATTTACAATATCGCTCAGTTGAACTGTTAGATGATCCTTCAGGAGGAAATTCGAGACAAAGAAATTTTAACAACAATAGAGGTGGCAGTTTTAATTCTTATAATAACTTCTCATCATCTTCAAACAGTTTCAATAGAAATTCAGGACAAATTAATAGTTCTAGAAATCCACAAACCTCAAGCGGAACAACTTCAAAAAGCAGTGGTGAATCTAAAAGTTTATTAAGTATAGTACCTGAAGAGATTAAGGAAGGTTTAGATTTTAATACCGACTACGAACTGAATAGCTTTTATATTACTGGCCCTAGTGCAAAAATAGAGCGCTTTAAAGCCTTTATTAATAAAATAGATAAGCCCGTTCCTGTAGTACTAATAGAAGTAATGATTATAGAGGTAAGTCGATCATCTACTGTAGAAACAGGAATTGACTGGGGTATTGGAGATGCACCAACAACAACACAAGGTGGCATTTTTCCTGAAGCTAATATTAAACTAGGTGCCACAACTATTAATAAAATTATCGGAGGGTTTGATAGTTTTGGCGGTTTCAATTTAGGAAAGGTTGTTCCAAACTTTTTTGCCAATATTAAAGCTATGGAAGCTAATGGTAATTTTAAAATTCTATCAACTCCTAAGTTAGCAACATTAAATGGGCATCGTGCCACATTTTCTAATGGGCAAACTACCTATTACGGTGTAACCCAACGCGATGTTTTTGGTTCAGACAATCCACAAGTTTCTGAGATAACAAATTATTTCCCTATAGAAGCCGAATTGGGCTTAACTATAAAACCTTCAGTCTCTGGTAATGGTCAAATTTTATTAGATATTAATGTTATACAATCTAGCTTTGGAGGGCGTATAGATCCAGATGCTCCACCCAACCTTATTTCTAGAACGTTTACCTCTATAATACGCATGCAAGACCAAGACATAGCTATATTAGGAGGCTTAGAAGAAAACTCTAAAGAAAACTCTGGTAATGGTGTTCCCTTTTTAGCAAGAATACCAATTATAAAATACTTATTTAGTAAACGTAAACGTGAAGCAAAAAAATCTAAACTCTCTGTATTAATTAAGCCTACAGTTATCTATTAATGATTACTAAACTAAAAACATATTTTCAATTTGGGAACCGTTTTTGTGGTATAGAACACACTACAAAAGTAGGCGAAGCTATTATAGTAGCTTATGTTCTTAAAAAACAAAAATCTAAAATTATTACAGATTCAATTTTTAATGAAGAGACCATTAATAACATCTCTAAAAAGCTACCTAAAAAACAGCATGCTGTTTTAATTATTAATAATGAAAATGTTTTATCTAAAACAATTGAAAGTGAGCAGAACGACAACTTAAAGTTAGTTTACAAAGCCTTTCCAAACATAAATTTAGATGACTTTTATTTTGAAGTTTCACACCAAAACAATATTCATTTTATTTCTCTTTGTAGAAAAGAATATATAGATATTATAATTCGTGATTATAACAATAATAATATTTCTATTATAGACATATCATTAGGTAACATATTAATAGCCTCTATTGCAGATTTTACCACCACCAATACCATTACCTCTTCTAATGCTATTATACAATTAGATAACAAAAAAATACAAAGTATTGAAAAGACTGAGATCCCAACTATAAGTCATTACAATATTAATGGATTGAAGACATCAAATGAGGACATTTTATCATTCTCTGGAGCTCTTCAATCTGCTATAGGAAACAGTAACACTGATACTAACTTTGAAACATCTAAACTAGAACTATTAAAAACCTATACAAATGCTCGTTTCTTTAGTCAATTTATAAAACTTGCAGGCTTATTTATTTTAGCTATACTGTTAGTTAATTTTCTATTTTTCAATCATTATTTTAACAAAGCAGAGAATCTTAAACAGACCTCACAGATTAATCAAAATACCAAGCAGAAAATAGTTACACTAAATGAATCTGTAAGTAAAAGAGAAAAAATGGTAGACGACATTCTTAAAAGCAATGCTTCTAAAAGTTCTTATTATGCAAATTCAATTATACAAAGCATGCCTAATTCTATTACACTTTCTAGTTTACAATACCAACCATTACAGAAACGCATTAAACCCTCTAAAAAAATAGAATTAAACTATAATACAATAATAATTACTGGTAATTCTAATGATAAACCTGTATTTTCTATATGGGTTGATCTTTTAGAAACTAAAGATTGGATTAACAGCGCAGAAATTACAGACTATAGCGACATCTCTTCGTCATTATCTTCATTTAGTTTAAAAATTAATATTAGTAATGACTAGTAAAACAAAAAACATAACGTTACTTTTTGGTTTTTTATTAACCCTTATTATCTGCTATAAATTTGCCATTGTTAACACGCTAGAAGCTAAGCAAGAATATACACTTTTAAAAAAGCAAGAAGTCCTATTTGGTAATACACCAAAACAGTTATCTATACTAAAACAAAAAGAAAAGTATTACGATTCTATATTACAAAAATATCAACTTAACGGAAACTCTATACAAAACAACCTTTTAAAAACCATAAACTCATTTGCAAGTACAAATAATATAAAAGTTGTCACTTTTTTAGAACCTCATTTATACAAACAAAACGATTTACTTATAAAAACTTATCAATTTACTTTAGAGGGTGATTATAACTCTATTATAAAAGGAATACATATTCTAGAACAAAAAACAAAGTTTGGAGAAATCATTAATTTATCTTTTGAAAAAAAGAAGAATTTTAGAACAAATAAATACTATTTACAAGCACACGTATTACTAAAAAGCTTTGGTTAATATAAAAAAAAGAAATTATAACATGATTAAATATATAACAATACTATGCCTATTTCTTGTAATTACAAGTTGCAAGACTGTTACTATTGAACATAGTAGCCAAAGTATCACTAACCAAAAAGTCACACTAGGTAGTATAGGTCTAGATAAAAACCAAATTCTAGAACACAATTATAGCACTACAGCTATTCCTAGTTACGAAAAACCTATTAAACTTTCTGTTTCTAAAATTCCTTTCTCTAAAATAACTTATAACGCTTTTACTAAAGCCAAAAAAAGTCAAAATGCGACCATTAGCATTAAATATGTAGACTCCTTAGATAACAAACCTCAGTTTTTAAAATTAGATATTGCTGATAAAGTAACACTTATTGAGGCTTTAAATAATAGGAAAAACAAAAATGTACAAAACTATTTAAGCACAAATTACAACGCTAGTATTATTACAAGTATCTCAATTGCTTTCGATTCTTCAACTATTAACAAAATAACCAATGCCGAATCTGTTTTTTTAATTGAAAACAATTTAAAGTCTTATGTTATAGGATTATTTGAAAATGGAAAAATAACAGAGTATGTAAGTTTTAATAAAGGGATTGTTTTTACTTACGATAGCTCTAATTGCTGTTGGCAGGCGAATAATGCGCATCGTGTAAATATTGTAGATATTGTTATAGGAAAACCAAGTTGTCCAAACAAAACCTATCCTTCTGCCAAACAAGCTAAAAGAAAAATTAATTATTTTAAACTATAATGAAAAAAATTCTAATCCTATTTTGTGTCTTTATATCCACAATATCTTGCGATGATATTATTGAAGTAGAGGATATATCTAACAGAACAGTTACCATTCTTGCTCCTACAGACAATAGTATATTGGACATTACAGATGTAACGTTTACTTGGCAAAGTGTTGAAGATGCAGAACGTTACACCATACAAATTGCTACTCCAGATTTTGAAACAGCAGACCAAATTGTGCTAGACTCTACAATAGCTTCAACTAGTTTTTTAAAGACATTAGCCGTTGGAGCATACCAATGGAGAGTAAAAGCAAAAAACTCTGATTATGAAACAGTATATACATCTCAAAATTTAACCATTGAATAGTAAGACAAAAACATACATATTAATAACTGCTGTAATTTGTATTTGGGGCTATATTGGTTATAAAATAATTTCAAAACTAAACCCCAATACACCTAAATACACCAACGAAAAAACTACTGTTAACTTCACCCCAAACCACGCAGCAAAAATTGATACTTTTTCTATACAAACAGTAGCTAAAGACCCTTTTTTAGGAACATTAACTAGAAGAAAAAATAAAACAGCTTCTTCAAAAGGCTCGAAGCATAAAAAAACTACTAGCTCTCGTACAATTATCTATAAAGGCCTTATTAAAAAGCAAGATTCTAAAAATCAAATTTTTGTGATAGATATTAATAACAAACAATATTTATTGAAAAAAAATCAAGTTGCAGACAGTGTGAAACTCATTAAAGGAAACGCAAAAGAAATTATTATTCGTTTTAATAATAAAACACAAACTATTTCCATTAAATAATGTTTAGAATAAAATTAAAGGCAGGCGCATTACAATTCACTTTATTTATAAGTATTGTTATCGCTTTGTTATTAATTGCTTTTATACTTTTTGTGCAAACCCATAAGCGTTTTACCATACAAACTAATTTTATTAAAGAATCTATAAACAACTCCAACAATGGCATTAAGTATACTTTATTAAATACAGTTAAACTTAATGATACTACCGCTATAAATTTAAACGACGAAAACTACAAATCTTTAAAAGTGTATCGAGATTTTTGGGGAATTTTTGAAAAAACAATCTCAATTTCCAAAATTAAAACTAACACTTATAAAAAAGTTGCGTTATTAGGTGCGACTCAACTTCCATTAAACAGAACAGCCTTACATTTAAAAGACAACAACAAACCTCTGGTTATTGTTGGTAATACAAAAATTGCGGGTTTAGCATACTTACCTAAGTCAGGAATAAAATCTGGTTCAATATCTGGTCAATCTTATTATGGAACACAACTCATTTATGGTTCTACTAAAGAATCTACAAATTTCCCTCAATTAAATAAAGAGTTATTGTACACTATTAAAACTATTAATACTCTTATTTCTAAAACACCGCAAAGTCAATATATAAATCTCGAAGCTGGTCAACAATATTCCAACTCCTTTTTAAACCCAGTACAAGTTATTTTTAAGCCTTCTACAATTCACTTAAATAATACTACTATTTCTGGGCATATTATTGTTAAGTCGAAAACAAAAATCATTGTTGATAATACTTCAACTTTAAAAGATGTTATATTAATTGCTCCTAAAATAGAAATTAGACAACATGTAAAAGGAAACTTTCAGGCAATTGCATCAGAAGAGATAATTATGCAAAAAAATTGCACTCTAAATTACCCTTCTGCTTTAGTCGTTATAAAAAAACAAGAAACTAAAAATAAGTCGACAACAAATAAAGAAATTATTCCTCTTAAAATCAATACAAATTCAACTATAAAAGGAGTTGTTATTTATTTTGATTTAGAACAGAAAAACAATTATAATATTCAATTATCAATTGCAGAAGGCACCAAAGTATATGGTGAAGTTTTTTGTAATGATAATCTTGAATTAAACGGCAGTGTTTTTGGCACTGTATACACAAATAACTTTACAACTAAAAAGGCTGGTTCTATTTACCAAAACCATATATATAACGGACAAATAATAGTAGATAGTTTAAATACTAATTATATTGGTTTACCATTTAAAAACTCTAAAAAAGGAATACTCCAATGGTTATACTAAAAAAAATAAAAGGATCTACTTTAATGGAAACATTAGTTGCGACTGTTTTAATTATTATTATTTTTATGGTAGCTAGTACCATTCTAAATAATATATTCTCTAACTCCATTAAGAGCGATACTAATGCTATAGATATGCATTTAACTGAATTACGCTATTTAGAGATTAATAATAAAATAGATCTGCCATATAAAGAATCTCTTGGAGACTGGGACATTATTATTGATTCTTTTAGAGAAAACATTACTACTATTATTGAGTTTGAAGCAAATAATATTAAAACTAACAAAACTATTTTAAAACAATATATTGACACAAAATAATAAAATAAAAGCTTTTACATTAAGTGAACTTATTGTTGTTTTAATACTAACCAGTATTGTTGTTGGACTTGCTTTTTCTGTACTTACCTTAGTACAAAAACATATGGGAAGTATTCAACAAAATTATAATCAAAAAACTGAACTCAACACACTAGAAACTGCATTATGGATAGATTTTAATAGATATCCAAACATTAACTACAATATTACAAATAACGTACTTGAATTATCTTCAGTATTAGGTTCTACTAGCTATAAGTTTACAAGAACATCTATTATAAAAGATTTAGATACATTTAATATAGAATTACAAAGTAAAGTTTTCCTTTATAAGGGAAATACTATTGAAAAAGGCACTACAGATGCCATAAAACTGGAAACGTCCAAAGTATTTCAAAATAAAAAATTATTTATATACAAACAAAATGATGCTACTGCATTTATGAATTAATGGCTTTTAAGTTAGATAATATACAACAGAAGAAAACACAAAAAAAGAGCAATAATGATACTACATCTTTTTTAAAAAAAGAGATTATATTATTTGGAAACTCTACTTTTTCTAATAAAATTAAAGAAGATTTTTATACTGAATTAAGTGTGCTACTAAAAGCTGGGATTACCTTAAAAGATGCTTTAGAGCTTATTCAAAACTCACAAAAAAAGAAACAAAATTCCGAAATATTAGGTTTTATTTCTCATGATATTATCTCTGGGCAAAGTCTCTCTGAAGCTATTCATTTCCAAAAAACATTTACAAATTATGAGTATCATTCCTTAAAAATTGGAGAAGAAACAGGAACTTTAGAACAAGTTACTAAACAATTGGGTGATTTTTATGCTAGAAAAAATGAGCAACGCAGAAACCTTATTAGTGCCTTAACATACCCTATGATTATTTTATCGACTGCTGTTTTAGTTGTTTCCTTTATGCTACAATTTGTTGTCCCTATGTTTCAAGATATATTTAAACAACAAAACGTTGATCTGCCTGAGGTGACTAAATTTATCATTAGTACTTCAAAATTTACCAAAAGCTATGGCTGGTTATTTATTATCATCATTATTGGTATTATTAGTCTAAAACCCCTTCTTAATAAACAACAGTGGTTTAAAAAAGCTAAAGACTCCTTTGTACTTAAAATTCCTTTTATTGGTAACTTTGTAAAAACGGTATATTTGTCTCAATTTACACAAGCTGTCTCTTTATTAACAGCTTCTAAAGTTCCTGTTGTTAATAGTATACAATTGGTTAAACAAATGATAGATTTTTATCCTTTAGAAAATGCTCTAAATGCTGTTGAACAAAACATACTTAAAGGACAATCTTTAAGCTCTAGTTTAAGTAATCACAAATTATTTGACGAAAAAATGATTGCTATGGTTAAGGTAGCAGAAGAAACCAATCAAAACGAATTTATTTTTGAACGATTAAACACACAATACAATACACAAGTACAACAAAAATCTAAACTACTTTCTACTGTTATGGAACCATTTATTATTCTATTTGTTGGTATAATGGTGGGGGTTATTTTAATCGCGATGTACCTACCAATGTTTAAGTTAAGTAGTGTTATTGGGTAAGTATTCTGTTCTATTGTCTTTTACTCCTAGACGTAAAACTTCACTTAAATTAATGTAGCGAATAATACAGTTAATTATCAAATAATTTTAATTAAAACTACTAAATAAAGAAAGAACAAGTCATTAGAAATAAAGACTTGTTTTATTGAAATCTATTACATTTGCAACTTATGTCCCTACTACTTAAAACATTTACTTTAATAGAAACTTATAATTTCGATTTTGGAAACGTTCGTTTTTATGACAACTTTTTAATTACCGAACTAAATGAAGGCATCTCTTTTGACATTGATGATGCCATGAAAATTTCTGAATTGGTTTCTTTTCATTTTAAAAATAAGCCATTTGCATACATCTCTAATAGAGTAAACTCTTATGCAAATGTTCCTGTTAATTATCTTAAAATAAAAGAGGTATTTCCTACCATTAAAGTATTTGCAGCTGTAACTTATTCTGAGCTACAAAAGTCCATTATAAGTATAGAGAATAGTTTTTTAAATGGAATGTTAACCGATTTTAATAATTTGGATGATGCTATAAAATGGTCTCAAAACAAATTATTAGAGGACTAGTTTTTTTTAGAATTCTTACCAACCTAGTTTATAATGTTTTCCCCTCTTTTGCGTACTCTTTTTTGATTCCTTCTATAAGATAAGATTCTTTTATTACATGCGTTCCACTTGCTAATGTTTTTAAACAAGCATACTGTACTATATTTACAATATTAGCACCTGTTATTCCATATTTTCTTGAAAGCGATTCTAGTGACAAGGTCTCTTCTAATGGAATTTCTTTAGGTAGATTATTTTTCCACAAACGTAGACGCTCTGCATGTGTTGGTATTTGAAACTCTATTATAGATTGAAAGCGTCTTGTAAAAGCTGTATCTATATTGTTTTTAAAATTTGATGCTAGAATAACCAACCCTGGATGCGCTTCTATTCGTTGAAGTAAATATGAGACTTCTTGATTTGCATACTTATCATGCGCATCTCTTACATTAGTTCGCTTACCAAATATAGAATCGGCTTCATCGAAAAATAGAATCCAATCTTTATTTATGGCTTTATCAAATAAACTAGATAGGTTTTTTTCGGTTTCCCCAATATATTTAGAGACTACCATAGATAAATCTATTCTGTAGACATCTTTATTGGTGTACTTTCCTAATAAACCTGCTGTTAATGTTTTTCCTGTTCCAGGTGGCCCATAAAACATAACTCTAAAACCTGGCTTTATAATGCTTCGCATATTCCAGTCGTTCATTAAGGTTTCGTTATGTTTTAACCATACCTCAACTTCTTTTATTTCTTGAATAGTTTTGTCTTTAAGTATTAAATCTTCCCATTCCATATCGGTTTCTATTAAACTTGCTGGGAATTCCTGACTTAATTGTGGCTTTAAAATAGCACCAGTTGTTATTTTAGCCAAATACTCTTCATCTATAAGTATACGTCCGCTCATTTTTGGTTCTCCAGCTGGAACTCCTTCTAACATGAGAATTTTATTTTTAAATAAAAAAGACTCTGTTTGTATGTAGTCTATGCCTTGTAAGCGTTCTTCTATATCATTTCCATACAAAATGTATAGTGCTGTTTCGGCTGTTGGTAAAATACCGCGATGGTTTTTTCCTTTAATGCCTCCAAATTCTGCAAATTCGCCTCCATTTGGTAAAAATTCGGTAATAATATTACTTAGAAAACTAGGACTTAACTGTGATACTAATGCCAGTAATAATAGTATTACATCTTCATTTTCTAATCTATAGTTTAAAATAAATTGTGCTAAATACGATGGATTATGTTCTATATTAAATTCTGGAATTGACACAATTTCTCCTGTTAACTCAAGAGTTAATCGGTGCTTTATTGTATCCTCTAAGTGATTAAATATCGCTTTGAAGTTTTTTTTTGAATTTATATTTATAATCCTGTCTCTGTCCATTTATTATTAGTCTTATTTAGCCTCCCATAAATTAATTATACTATGACATATATCTTTATTATGGATATCTGTCAAACTAATTTCTTTGACTTTGTTTATTACTTTTTGATTCCCATAAGTTTTATCGATAGACATAAGCCTATGAATAGCAGCTAAAATTTGAAACGTACTATACGCTCCTTTTCTTTCTTCATCTAACAATCTTTCAATACTTCTTAAATGAAATTCTTTATCTGGAGAAATTTTTTGAAAAAAATCCTTTCTATAAGGAAAAATTAATTCATCATTAAACCAAAATAATGAGTACTCAACTAATTTATGATTTATTGACTCTGATAAATCTCTATCTAAAACTTTGTCCAAAACAAATTTTAACACCTCCTTTTTAACATAATCATCTCTATTATGCATTCCGGACATTATTATAGGTAAAAAAACTTCAATATTACCCATACCAATGTGCTGATTAAACATATTCTCTAGAAATAGATTAACCTCTTCTCCTATGGACGATATAGTGTAAATCTTCTCAAATTCTCTACTAATTATTGTTTCATTTAAATTCCAATTATCAGATTCGATTATTACATCTCCATTTAATGATACTATTTGTTTTATATTATTTTCTTCAGAATCTCTTTCAAAGGATTCAAACTTACTTACATCTTTAAAATAACAATTATTAAATGTAATTTTATCAATGCAAGCATCATCAAATACGCCTTCTCCAAAAAAACATCCTACAAATTTTAGTTCTTTACAACGAAAATCATAAAATGAGTAATCTTTAAATTCACAAAAATAAAATTCAACAGATTGATTAATCTTATCCTCTATAAAATCATAAGAACTTAAATCACTTCCTACATATATGCTTTTTGACATGCTTTATAACTTTTCTACTACTGGTTTCACATTTTGAATATTCAATTCTATATTGTTTAATTTTGCTTGAAGTGGAGTCAATATTTTTATTGCATCACTAATTTCACTCTTAATAGAACTAAATTCAACATCTTTATGTATAAGCCCTTTTATAGCATCTTTTAATTTACCATCATCTACGCCTTGCAAATCTCCTAATACATTTATATAATCCTTGTTTAGTCTTTTAAAATCGCCTTCAATTCTATTATACTGGTCTTTAAGAGTTCTTATTTTAGACTTACTAACTTTTCCTGTTTTAGTACTATCACTAGTTCTTTTCATTTTATCAGATCTTTCGTCTAATTTACTAATATCTTTATTTAATTTAGTAGTATTCCTATTAGCATTTTGCTGAACCTTTTTAATCATTTCTCTTCCATCCTTATCAATTCTGATAGGTTCTCTTACTTTTTTCCAATATTTTATAAACTCACTTTTTTTCTTAGCAGCCCAACTAGGAAGTGTACTTAAAGATTTTTTTAATTCTTCTTCATTAAGACTTGCTCCCAACTCTGGCTCATCCATATGAGCAATCTTTTCTTTACTAAAACCGTTCACCCAGTCTAACGCTTCTTTTCTTTCTTTTAATAATTTTTCTAATTTTGTTTTTTGTTCAGGTGTTGCTGTTTTGAGTGCATTCTCTAATGGCACTTTAGATTCGTCTAATTCTTTATAATGTTTTGCTCCAGCTACAATTGAAACATCTTTTTCCTTTGGTCTGGCTGCAAAACGTTCAATCATTGTTATAATTGCAGTGCCACCTCCACCTACATCTCCTTTTGTATGCTCTTCTATTAATTCATCTATTTCTTTTGAGGATAATACTTTTGGTACACTTTTTTCTGTTGGGTTAATAAAAACTTCTACGTAATATTTCTTACTTGTTTTATCTTGTTTTAATTCAATTTTATTAAGCCTATACTTCTTTTTGATCTTAGGTAACTTCTTCTTAATTTTTTTAGCAGTAATTCCTTTTTTAGCAAAAAGTTTATCTGCTTCCGCTATTGCTTTTTTAAGATCTTTCTTTTTCTCCTTGTCAGTTCTTATTTCTTCTTTATTCTTACCCTTTTTCTTTTTAAATAACTTCTTAAACTTAGCTTTAGCCTTCTTAATCATTTTTGTAACCGCTTTATCTATACGCTTACGTACTTTCTTAATGATTTTCTGTACTTTTTTTACTAATCCACCAAGGCCTATCAATTTAGCAAATAAACTAATAACAAGAGGTAATAACATGGCTAGACCTTTCTCTATAGCTTTCGCTACTCCTGCTACATTTCCACTTGCTAACGACCTAATAGCCTCAATTAGAGATGGTATTAGCATGATTGCAGATTCTACAAAGAATACTATAAGATCTTTAATTGCCATTATGGCTTTTATAAATCCTGCACCAGGAATTAATAGACTTAACAGCCATTTTATACCTGCTTCTATTACTTGCGTAATTAGCATGCTCTTTATGGATTCTATAATGGTCTCTTTAAGATCTGTAAATTGTTCTTTAATGTGCTCCCACATTCCAGAAACCCCTTTTTCTCTTATAATTTGAAACATTTCGAAACCTTTTTCCATAGCTTCAACCATAGGCTCTCCTAAAAGTAATACTGCTTTTTTACGCATAAAATCCCACCCTAAACCTAGTACCTGCATGACTAAACTAAAGATTCCTTTAAGACTAAATAAGTCGTCTGGAATAGTTATACCAACTGGTCCCATCGCTCCTGTTAACCAAGTAACAAAACCACCTAACATGTGTTTTTGTATGTTAGCCATAAACATATCAATCCCTTTACCAACACCTTCGAATAGTGTAGAGACAAAACCTATTGGATCTTCCATAATAACATCCATAGCATTTTGTATTTCTGCTAAAAGTGTTGCTATTAAATCTCTAAGTTTTTTAATGGTTTCTATAATGCCATTAATAAAGCCTAAGGCTGCATCTATAAGCCCACGATTAGCGGCTTTCATTTCTTCTATACGTGCATCTACAGCATTTAAGCCTTCCATGTATTGTTCTGCTAAGCTGTCTACCAACTCATCTTGTTTGCTGTTTACAGAATCTTCTAACTCGTCGAATTTATCGTTAATGTCTTCGGCTGCTTCTTTTCCTAATTTTTGAAGGTTTTTAGGTAGCGACGCTACATATTCTTGTACTTCTTGTTTACCTGTTGTTACTCGTGTTTTGGCTTCGGTTAATTTTGTAGCGACATACTCTGCTACTTTAGTAATAACCTTGTCCATAGTGTCTATATATACTTGACGACCTGTAACAAAGAAATCGTTTACTTCGTCTGGCATTCCTGCAAACTTATCTTTAACCCAACGTCCCGCTCCAATTAATCCGCTATAGCGTCTTGCTTTGTATGCACTCATTTTTGCATCTACATGCTGTTCAAATTTTCTTTTTGCTAAATCTGTTCCTGCTTTAAATGCTGTTTTTACGTCTGTATCTAAATCGTTAAGTATTTTTTCTACATCTGCTTTAGACTTCTCGTAAATTTTATTTATCTCTGTTGCTATACGTGTTCGCTCCGAAGTATCGTTTGCTCCTGTTTTAGTTTGAGATCCTGCAACTTGATTTAATAATTGACCTCTCACCTGATGCATTCCTGTTAAGCCTGCTTGTTCTTTTCCTGCCGCGCCTGCTTTAACATTATTAAGTACGCCTTGTTCTTTTTTACGTAATTGTGCTGGTGCTGTTTCTGCATCTTTTTTGGCCTCCTTTTTAGCATCTAATCCTTTCATAAAAGACGGTTCGTTAGATTTCTCTAACTGCTCGTCTGTTACTTTATTATTAGCCATTTGCTGGTCTACCTCAGCCACATTATCTTCTAGTGGTTTATTAACCTCAGCATCTCCTCGTTTTGGAGGCATTGCAGCTGTTGGATTCGTTGTCGGTGGCTTAGCTCCTACTGGTGCTTCTGGTAATGGTGTTACTTCTCGTTCTGGAACTGCATCAACATTAGGTTCTTGCTCTGTGGTTTGTGCTACTGGCCCTGCTGCTGCTGCTTTTTCTCCTTCTACATCTTGTGCTGCTGCCTCATTTACTTCGTCTATATTATTATTTTCATCGAAGTTAGCGGCTTCGTCTTGATTAGCTGGTAATTGCATTGCTGCAATACGCTCCATTAATTTCGCTTTAAAGTCTGCTGCATTAAAGGTTCCTGGCTCGGCTTCTGCCATAGCATCCACTTGTCCAGATTGCGCCATACTTTCTCTTTCATTTGCAGGAGAAACTGCAGCACTTTGTGCCGCACTTGCAGAGGCTTCTGGTTCTTCGTGGTCACCTTGTGCTTTTGCAGTATTATCTATACGTCCTTCTAATTTTTTAAAGTTTGGATCTTCTTTGGGGTTTCTTGGTGTTGTGGTTACTGGCGCTGCTTCTTTTTTACCTCCTTTTCCTCCTACTTTTCCTTCTACTCCTTGTTTTCCTTCTACTTTGTCTAACTGTGTTCCTGCTTTAACTTCTGCTCCTTCTACTTTTACGTCTCCTTTTCCTGTTTCTAGGTCGGCTACATCTCCTTTGCTTTTGGTGTTAGCTCCTGCTTTTATTGGTGTTTCTGCTTTTGAACTCTCTATTGCTTCTTTTCCTCCTGCTTTAGCTTTAGAGGCGCCTTGTTGAATTGTGTGTGTTAACTCATGAGCAATAAGTGTTTGTCCTTCTTTAGAGTCTGGACTAAATTTTCCTTCGTTAAAGAAAATATCATTTTTATTGGTAAATGCTTTGGCTCCTAAATCTTTATTCATTTGAACAGAGTCTGAGCCTGTATGAATTCTTACACCGCTAAAATCTGCTCCAAAACCTGATTCCATCTTGGTTTTTAAGGTCGATGGCATTTCGCTTCCTTTACCTTTTGCTCTTTTAATTCGGCTACTTAGGTTTGTTTTTTTAGGTGTTGAAACATTTAATTTTGCTTGTACTTCTTCATCTTCCTTAGCTTGAACACTCTCTTCTTCTTTACTTTGTACTTCTTCGTCTTCCTTGGCCTGAACGTTCTCTTCTTCTTTACTCTGTACTTCTTCGTCTTCCTTTGACTGAATGCTCTCTTCCTCTTTACTCTGTACTTCTTCGTCTTCCTTAGACTGAACGTTCTCTTCTTCTTTACTCTGCACTTCTTCGTCTTCCTTGGCCTGAACGTTCTCTTCTTCTTTACTCTGTATTTCCTCGTCTTCCTTAGACTGAACGTTCTCTTCTTCCATTTTTTGCACCTTTTCTTCTACCGGTGCTAATTGTACAGTTGGTGTAATATTTTGTGCAATAGGTTTCTCCTGTACTTCTGTATCTTCTTGTTTTTGAATTGTTGGTGTTGCTGTTGGCGAGAAAAATGCCAAATCCCCTCCTAATGTCCCTCCTTGCTGTTTAGACACAACTTTATCTGCAACTGTATCTGCTTCTACTTCATATTTATCTCCAGGCTTTCCAACATTAAGCTTAGCCTGTATAAAAGCACTTTCTCCTTTTGCTTTTTTAAAAGGGTTAGAGTTGCTAGGCTTAGCGTTGGTGTTATTTTTTGCTGCTGGTGTAAACATATATTACCTTACATTTTATATTTATTGCGTTATTTTTTTATTTTTTTTACCAATCTGTATATATTAATTTATCAATCCAAGGCAATTTGCTTAGACTCAAAGTCCATGGTAGTTTATCTAATAATAGATCGAATACCTTGCGTTCTACTATTATTTTAGGATTTTTATTTTTAAAACTTATTTTTCCAGAGCGTTGTAAAAACTCATTACGCAATAAGCTTGTAGAGGCATTATTTAACGCTTTCCAATGTTCTACAACTGCTGTTAATAAATCTTCTGCTTTTTCTTTTAAGTCTTCTGGTATTACAACTTCTCTTCTAATTGATTGTTCTATAGCAATACCACAGAGAAATTTTTCGAATACCATATTGTTTTCATACTGCTGTTCTTTTTTTGTTGCTAAATAGTGTAATAAGTGAATTGCTAATTCTGGGTTTATTATTTCATTTGCTTCATTTAATAGTTTACAGGTAGTAAAAAAGTTTTTTAAGTAGGGGTGCAGTATAATTAATCCTGCGTTTTTAACGTAATATTCTCCTTTATTCTCTTTCTTAAATTCAGGGATATAAGCTCGTTTTTTAGTTAAATCGAATATTTCCTTTTGTTTTAAAGTTAATGACTCCTGACTAATTTTATTGGCTTTTGGTGTTTTTAGTGTATGGTCTGCTTTTATCTTCTTTTCTTCTGTATTTCCCTCTACATTTACTTGATTTTTAAGATGGTTTTTCTCTTCATGTCTTGGCTTTAAATCATCTTCTTTGTTTAAGGTTTTCCTTCTTTCATCTTCTTCTCTATTAGCATTAGTTATTGAAGTCTTTATTTCTTTTTCTTGCTTCTTAACTGCTATTTCTTTTTTAATAGTATTTCCTAATGTTTCATTTATTGTTTCTGTAGTGTGCTCTACTGCGTCTTTATCTTTTTGACTTTTTTGTTCTTTATTTTTTTCATCTAGCGCATTTTTTTCACTCAAAGATTCGTTGGTATAAGCCTCTTCTTTACTTTTATTAATTTCGTTTATTCCCTTTGCCTTATTAGTGTTTTTTGTTTTTTGTTTTAGAGTGTTTTTAGACTGTTTACGTTCTTCTTTTTTATTTTCTGTAGCATTTTCTGAAATACCTTTTGGTTCTTTTTTAACTTTTTCAGTTTCAGTTTTGCTTGGTTTTAAATCGTTTTCTTCTTCTATAGATTCAGAATTGCCTAATATTTTTTGAATACTATTTGACATCTGTTTTTTTTCTGATTCTTTAGCTTTATAATTCTCAATGCTAAATGGGTTTTTAGCTGTTAGTTCGTTTAATGTTTTTTCGGGAATTGCTTTAAGTATCAATGTTGTTAATTCTACTATTTCATTATTCTCTTTTACTGGTTTAGATTCTAATACCATAATAAACTTAGAGACTATATTTTCTTTATTTTCTTCTATACAATATTGGATAACTTGTTCCCAAAACCATTGCTTATATTTAGGTTTTAATTGATTAATTAATGTGTTTATTATTTTATCTCTTTTTAAAATTGTTATGATTTCGTTTTTAAAAACTTCTGATAGAACGGTTACTATTTGTATACTAGAAAACTGATTTATAATTCTATTTTTAACGCTAGGGTTTTCTATTTTTCTTTTAAATAGTGTTTTAAAACCGTTTGTTTTAAATAATTTAATTATTGCTTCTTCATTGTATTCTGTTGGTGTTTCTTTAGTATTCCACCAAGGCATTGTTCCATACTCTAAAAAGAAAATAAAGGTTTCTTGCTTGCTTTTATTTATGCTTAAAAAAACAGCTTTGTTAGGGGCTTTACTTGGGTTGCCTACTATTTTTTTTACTTCTTCTTTTATTTGTTTTTTTATATTTTCTTTTAAGGTTTCAAAGTTATTTCTACTATCTCCTGTTACTTCTAGTTTTAGTTTAGGTATTTGAATTATTTCTGCTGGCAATTCCTTTTCTAGAGTTTTAAAATAGTTCTCCATGTATGGAAATATGTCTTCTTTTAAAAACCCATCAATATTATCTTTGATTGCAAATGCCGTTTTTTTACTATTGGTATTTACATCAACAAAAACCTTGTTTATAATATATTTATGGGTTCTATTCATAATTAAATAATCATTATAACTAATTAATTTGGTGCTATTTGACCGTCTAACAACGGTAATAGTTCTTGTGTTATAAATGTTCTTAAATAATTTACAACTCCTGTGTCTTTGCTATATAGTGTTAAGTAATCTCTTAATTCATTATTCGTATCGAAGACTATGTTTTTATTTTTTAACGTTTCTAAACTAGATTTAAGTTTATCCATTATTGCTAGAATACTATCTTGCTGATCTATTAACACTTGTTCTGGCTGGCAGTGTAACACATTAAATAGTAGTTTAATTTGGGCACTATAAAACTTGGAAGTTATTATAAACTCAGGCCCTTCTTTTAACTGTAGTAACGCAGCTGTTCCTAGCTCTAGCAGATTAGCAAATTGCCCATTTATTATTTCTGTGTTTTTATTTCCATTTAAAAACTCTTGTATCTCTGGTGTATTAACTGTTGTATAATACTCTACTATTGGCATTAATACATTCTTTTTAATTGCTGCATCAAAATTTGAAGGAATCGTTAATGTTTCATGGTCATTTTGAATAGCCATTGTTGTACTTGAGATACAATCTACTCCATCTTTTACTTTAAAGGATTTAATTGTTTTTGTGTTTGACCCACAGGTACTAATTGCTGTTAATGAAATATCTATACTATTAGTTTCAAAAGCGTTTACATCTAATTTTACTTGAGATCTTGTTGTTCTCTTTATAACTTGTCCTCCAATTTTCCAAACATAAGAGTCTGCTAATTCTGATGTATTTTTAAGCATTAAAAATGTACCTTCATTGTTTTCTTCAATATTTGCTGTAAAATTTGCTGTAGAGGCTTCTTTTAGAGTTACGGCTAATAAATTATCTCCGTTTATCCCTAAGTTTATAATTCCAGCGCTCGTTAATTGCGCTGCGCTTGGTATAAACACATAGTTCCCTGATGGTTGCAAGACAACTCCTGGCCCTTCTGGCACAGTATTGTTTATAGTTGTTGGTAATGTTGTTATGGCATAAGGATTGTCGTCATTAAGACAAAATTCAACTTGATTTTCTGGTAATGTTATAACAAAATCTGGATAGTTTACTGTTTCTGTTATTTGTACTGTGGTAATACAGCCTCCAATGTTTGTTACTTGTAATTCTACAGTAAATACATTCTCTCCTTTGTCTATAGGCAAATTAAATTTTAGCCCTTGTTTTGTGCTTACTATTTTATTGTTAATTTTCCATTGGTATGTTAATTGGTCACTAAGCCCTACTGGTGCAGCTCCATAACTTCTAAATAAATTACCATTTGCCCAGAAAAAGACACCTTGAGCTTTAGAGATATTAACTGCTAGTAATTGATTTATTGTTATTGTTGCATTTGTCGGTAATCCTAAAACTGAAAACTTAATTATTTTACCAAAATTATCGGTGTTAAAATCGTTAGGAATTATAATTAGTTCGTCTCCTTGCACTTCTACGCCTTGGAAATTACCATTTGCTATTTCTATTGGCGCATCGACTGGGTTTTTACCTGTAAATGGTATTTTTATAATTTCTGAGTTTGATATGTCTAAACAATAAGTTTCGTCTATTGTTAAAGCGACGTCTATTGGATCGTCGAAAATAATGGTTTCTATTGCTATATTATTTTCACAAAAACCATTACTAATGGTTAATGTTGGCGTAATACTATTCTCTGTATTTACTGGTAGGTTATATGTTATTACAATTTCTCCATCGGAATTAGGTATTTCGTTAGATAGTTCTCCTTTTCCAAAATCCCATGTATAGGTTAAGTTAGGTATAGCATTAACTACTGTGTATGTTACTGTTGCTATCGTTTTTGCATTATTGTATACTACTTGTGGTGTATTTACACTAATATTAGGGTCTGCGTATACTGTTATTTTTGCGCTTGTTTCTTCTCCATTTACTGTAAATGCTATTTCTGTACCATGTAGGCTTGCATCTGTTAATGCTGGATCGAAAACGGGTTCTCCTAGTTCGTTTGTTGTTACTCCACTAGCTATACCTTCTGGAACTTTAGCTTTTATATCTGCATTTGCTGGAGACGCTTTAAATGGCAATGGCGTTAAATCTACTCCATTTTTTAAACAAATAAATGCCTGAGGTAAGCTAAGCGAAATTGGATCTTTTGGTACAATAAAGTTTATTGGTGAGCAATCTGAACAACACATATATGGTAATGCAAAATCTGCAATTACTGTATTTTTTGCTGCTATATTGGCTTGCAATACGGTGTTTTCTTCAAAGTATATTTTAGTATTTGTTCCTACTATTGCTGGGTTTGCAAAGTGAATATAGTTTTCTTCTTTTTGTAATATTCTATCTGTAATACGTATAATTAGTTTTTTTCTATCTGCTATTGCTTTTATTGATCTTTCTCCTGCTCTTTCCCATATATTATTTAAGAAAACAGCTAAGTTATTTACTGTTTCTTCTATTGTTTTTCCTATAAAAACGATTTCGCTTAGTGGGTTTTGAGTATCGTCTATAACTTTATGTAAAAATGCAAAGTTTGTACTTAATCTATTATCCCATAGTTTAATTTTACCTTCATCTCCATCTAATCCTTCGTCATCTATATTGGGTTGTTCTAAGAAGTCTAATTCTAAGGAGACGGTTTCGTATGTTGGTTTGTCTGCTGCATTTTCTGTTAAATATGCCATAACAAACGTTCCACCTTCTCTTACTCCTGCTTTGTGTTCTAATCCTGGATGTTTTTTTACAAATTCTGATAATTGAATTTGTGCTAATATTTCTTGTTTTCTTTTTTCTATTTCTTCTAATAGAATTTCTAGTTTTTTACCAGAACAACATACTGTTGATAGTTGATTTATTATTAGTCCTAATATTTGCTTAGAGCCTTCTTTTATTTTTGTGGTTTGGTATTTAGCTTGCAAGTCTTTAACGCGCTTACATAATTGGTCTATTGTTAGTTTATAGTTTGTAAGCGTAAATTTATCTATTTGCGTTATTCTATCTGGAATTCTATCATCTAAAATATAAGAGTATACTAATGTTTCTGTTACATTAGTAAATATAAAATCTGCTAATGGTGCTTCTGCTTCCCATTCTGGTAAGTCTTTAATTTCTGCTGCGCTTGCATTAAATGTTGCTAATATATCATTAGCCGAGCCTTCTTCGTTTAATTTTATGGCATTCTCTAAAAGAATCCCCAATGTATTTTCTTCTACTGTTAATTGTTCTTTTACAATATTTGTTTTTACTAAGTCTGTTTGTTGAGTAAATTGTTCTAATTGAGAGCTATTGCCCGATAGCATTTCATTTGTAACCGAATTTCCTACTGTTCTAAAAGTTCCCGAAGTTGGGCTAATATCATCGTTTGTAAGGACAACTGTTCCCCCAGTTGTTACACCTCCTGCTGTTCCTGCTCCTCCATCTGTTATTACGGTTGGACCTTGTGGAGCTATTTCAAATTCGAATCCGTTATTTACTGCTACTACATTGGTTCCTACTTCTGTTGTACTAAATGCAGAGAAGAATCTACTCATTTCTGAAAGAATACAGTTTTGCTCTGTTCTCCATGCATTAAGCAATATACTTAAATCTTCAAATTGGCATTTGTAGTCGTTTAAGTTAATTGTTTGTGTTGTTGCATTTATAGACAATACTTTAACATCGAAATTTAAACCATTGTCTTCTTTTTTTCTTAATATTTGGTCTAAGGCATCTTTGTATAATTTTCCTTGATGTCCTTCTATTCTATAAAAATTATAATTATCTATATTATACGATAATGGTTCTTGTATTGAAGGAATTTGTGCTAAATTATTTCTTTTATAGCTTAAATTATAGTGTGTTCTTAAATTGCTTAATTTCTCGAAGCTCCAATCTTTTAAAAGTGTATTATCTACATCGTAATAAAAAGGAATCGCTTTGTCTCCTAATTGTCCTGAGGCTAGAGATGGCGTTATTTTTATTGCATCTCCTTTATTAAAATCGATATAGCTCGTTGCTAATGCCGTTATTCTATTTATTAGGCTAATTACTTTTTTATAGTTTGCATCTTCATGACCTATTACTGGAGATTTATAGAATTGATGCCTAAAGGTTAAAAAGGGTTTTACTTCTTCTATTCGTCCTATCATTAAGTGTTTTGGAAATGCACCTATATTTGGACAACATGCTACATTAATATGTAGTAGCAAATCTCTAATTTCGTTATAGGTATCTATTAAATCTTTTAGTACATCATAACGGTATTGGTAGTCTGTTGGCGTTCCATTAGAACTAAAGTTAAATAAACTGTCTATTCTTGTATCTAAAGGCGCTCTATTAAACCTAGATAAAATTGTTTTTAATCCTGTTTTAAGGTTTGGTATTGTATTATTTTGTTTTATTGCATTAAAATAGTTTTGCTTTAGTGTTGTAAAAGTTGCCGTATTTTTAGTGTTTAGTATTATTCTTTTTGCACTTACTTCTGGCAATGCTACAAAGGTTTCGTTCCAATTATGTTTATTGTAAATAGCATCTTGACCAATTATATACCTTGCATTTTCTAAAGTTACTAATAGTACTTTTAATTTTGAAACTTGTTCTATTCCTTGATTATCGCATGATAGTTGCGTGCATAATTCGCCTTCTTTAGAGTAGTTTTCTACATACAGCAACACTACCATATTTTTTATATTGTCTAAGGCTTCTAATGCGGTGTAGGATTCATCTCCTGTTTCTGCTAATTCCCATAAATCGATCTGCTCATTGTCTGGGTTTAAAAAATGTTTATATTTTACATTTGCATCTGTAAACTTCTTATAAAACTTGTATGTTTTTTTAGATAGGTTTATAGATTTTAGTGTTTTATCTTTTACGCCTTCTTCTGTAGTCGATGGATTCTGCAATGCTACCAAGTCGCCATCTGTTGTAACACCTCTTCCTTGTGTTATTTCAATGGCATTTTCTGTTTCTATATATGTTAACTTAAATCCACAGGCTATCCCAACACCGCTAAGGCTTGTTCTCGTTAAACGGTCTTGATCATCAAAATAATCTAAAAACTCATTTAGCTGATGTTCTGTTAGTACTTGGTTTGTACTAAATTTTCTATATTGGGTGGTTATATCTTTTAATTTAGTTTTCATCGCTGTTTATTTTAAGTGTTCCCAAATTGGTTTGTCCTAATATGATTCTTCCTTCTAATTCATCGCTCTCATCATTACAGTCTAATAAACGCCCTACGGGATAGATTGTATTTAATTGAGACATAGCATCTATTAGTTTTTTATGTTCATTATTGTTAATTGTTGGTTGTTCTTGTAATGCTAAATTTGTCTTAGCAAAGAGGTAATTTTTATAGGCTTCTTCAAATTGCCTTAAATCATTTTCATTGTCTTCTACAACACCTCTTCTATGTCCTACCCAGCAAATTTTAGGTAGTATGTGCGCTGGTAATTCTTCTTTAATAATATTTTCCATGTAGCGCCTAAAATCTGGATTAGAGAATCGGTATGTGTAGCCCGGCAAAATAATGCTTACACGGTAGGAGTAGGGGTCTATATTACACTCATCGCACTCGTCTGCACATATTTGTATAAATGTATCTTCGTCTGTTGTTTGCTTGGTAACATCTGGACGTAATAGCATGTGCTCTACTAAAAACATACCTTCTTCTGAGAATTCAGTTTTTATAAAATCTACTAAATCTATTATTCCTTGTTTTAGGTTTTTAAGGGTGTTATAAAATATAAATTGTTTGGCTATTATATAATTTGTACTCGATTTAGGTTCTTCTGGGTTAATAATTTGAAAGGTGTATACTCCTGCATCTGTTTTATTTATTTCTATGGTATCTATAAGTGTTTCATTCTCTACCTTGTTTTCAAATTGTTTTTCTATTGTTTTTTCTGAAACTTGAATAATTTGTAGTATGGCAAAATAGAGTTCTTCTGATGCTTTGCTGGCTGTTTTATAGTTTGTTGTAGATGATAAAACAATGTCGTTATTACTGTTACGAACTCTCCATCTGTATTCTTCTGGTGCATTTTTATATACTTCAACAAAAGAATCTGTTAAATGGCGTCTTGTATAGTTTTTAACACCTACTAATCGTGATACTCTTTTTTGAAATCCTGAAACATTATCTGTATCCCACAGTGCTTTATTTTCTTGTTTGTAATAATTAAAAGCACAGCCTCTTTGCGAGCTAATTGCAACATAATCTTTTAAAAAGGCTTCTTTGTTTGCTAAAGTCATTTCGTCTGCAGAGCTACCGTATAAGGTTTTCATTAAAAAGGTATAATCGCCAAAGCGTTCTGCAAATCGTGCTAAGAGATGATCTAAAATTTCGTTTCTTCGTTCTATATTATTGTCAAACTTATCGAATAGTAGTTTTGTTAGTGCGTCTTCGTTTGCTTTTGGATAATTTTTTACTAAATCATCAAAATCTTTTATACCGTGTAAGGCTTGAGTAAAATATGTTTTTGTTTCTGATCCATTTATAGATAATAGGTCTTTAACTTTACCCAAGTGTTTAAAATAGTTTGCTAATATTTTATCGAAAAACAATAGGTACGCTTTTAATTGTTTTGCTTGTGCTTTCCTTTCTGTTGTGGCTCTTGCGTTTAATCCATCTAGACCAATACCATAGGTGTCTGGAAAATCATTTTGTATGGTGTTATACTGGCTGGTCTCTAAACTAATGCCTTTAGGTATGTCTAAGTTTTTATTTGTTTTGGCTACTTTTTGCGCTTCTATAGTATCTGTTTTTAATGCTTCAGAAAAACGTAATACTTCTGCTTCGTTTATATTTAATGGCAACACTCCTTTATGGTAGTTAAAGGTGCTTCTTTCGCAAAGTTTAGGTTTTTTGTTAGGGTCTATACAAATAATCCAATCGTTTCCTAATGGTTTGGAAGCGTCACAATGCCCTATTGAAATGTCTTTAATTAGTTTTACGCCTTCAATATTCATTAGTATTTTCATTAAGTCCGAAAGTCTAACTTCTGTTCTTAATTCGGCCGCTTTTAACTCTTCTATATCTATAAAACCATTTTCTAATGATGGGCCATCGAAAATTTGATCGGGTGTATAGCCTTTTTCTAGCATTTCTTTTATGCTGTAAAAACGTAGTTCTGGAGAAAAATAGTTATTGATTTGATAGAGTACGTTTGCATGCACTTCTTCTTCATTAGCTTCTATATCTACTTCTATATTAGCACAAACTGAAACGCCTTGAGTTTCTACAGTATTTATGGTTACTATATCTTCACATAGGTTTCTATTGTTATAGTATGCTTCTTTTACTAATTCTAGTATATCTTCTTTTTCTTGCTCTGTTAGGTCTTCTTCTAAGGCATCGTATTCTATAAATAGTGCATACAATCCTTTGAGTTGAAATTTATTTTTAAAGGCTTTATCTAGCGTACTAAAATCATTTTCGTTATATGATAGTTTATTTTCTTTGCAGTTTACATAAACTGTTTTCTCATATTTACGAAGCCAACAGTTTTTAACTCCTTTAACATCTATAAATAGTTTTCTATAATCGTTTGCTGTTAGTGCTTTTGTAGGAAATACATCTGCTGCTTTATAAAATTGGTTTTGAATAGTATTATTTGAATCTTTTGAAGCTAATAGGTTTTCTATAGGCATTTCTATACGCATCCCTAAATCTGTTATAGCGTAGCATAGCATTTCCATAATAGTTATGCCTGGATCATGGGCGTTTAAATCTGTCCATAAACTACTTCCTAATTGCTCTATATATTCTATTCCTTTTTCTCTTAAGAAATGGAAATCTAAGTCGTTTTTTGTAGCAACGTCTTTTGGTATCGATATGTGTTTTTCTACGCTTTGCATTCTATTGTTGCTTCTGTTTTTTGTTGTTTACATGGCGATTCTGCTAATGTTATACTGTGTTTTTTAGCAGATACTAAAATGGATTTTGGGTTTAATGGTGTAATGCTATTATTGCTAGAAACGCCATCTTTATCCATACTTACATTTTGTAAATAGTCTACATACTCTAATTTCTCTAAATAGTCTATTAATACACTTCTATGTAGTGTTATACCAAACTCTATTTCCTTTGTGTCATCGTATGCCCATGGTGACAAAAACTTAATAATGTCTGTTTCTAATTTTTTGGTGTAGAAACTCTCGTCTAGACCTTCATAAAATTTCGCTTCTAGTGTTATGGTTACTTTTTCGTAATTTGGGTTTATTACTTTTGCATTTACATGCATGGTATTAAGTGCATTTAGGTAGTTTTCTACTTTATTCATTAATGCTTTACTTAATCTTGGCTCGAAAATATCGAACACGTTTTTATTTACTGTATCTGGTACTACTACTATAGTTACTTCTCCTGCTGCTGTAAAGTTTTCTTCTTTTGTATGGTTTAGACATTTTACTTTATAGATTTCTGGAAATTTCTGTAATACTAGGTGTTCGTAATCCCATAGTGTTATTGCTCTATTTTTATGTCTTAATCGTTCGCTAATTCTTCTATAAAATAGTGCATCGGATTCTTCTGGTATGCCTCCAAAGGAGTTATAGGGTTGTTTTATAGATTTTATTTGTGGTTTTCTTGTTATTAGTTTCGATATGGTTTCTGCTGGTAGTCCTTTTTCTAAATGAGATAATTCGTTCTCATTGTTTACAAATGTTGCTTGTACGGCTTGCGCGTGTATGTTTATAGCTTTACAAACGGCATCGTAATCTCTATGCATTCTTGCTCGTAGCCATATTAATCCTTCTGGGAGTTCTGTATTATGTTTTGTAGCTTCTTTGGGTATGCTAATTTTTACAATTCCTGAGGTCAAAAAGTTATCTGTATTATTAGATATTATATCATCTTTTAAGCTTTTCCATTTATTATCGCATAGTATAGACCAGTTTATTTTTTCATTAGTATTAAAAGAGGGCACTAAAGGGTTTTCGCTTCCTTCTAATACTTGAACTAATAAGGCTACAGTTTGTGACACTTCTGCATTTTCTAATCCTATATATAATGCGCCTCCTTTACAGTATTTTGGAACTAAATAGGTATTTATATTATTAGTATCGAACACATCTTTTATTCCGCTACTTTGCTTTATTATTTTTAAATAGTTATGTTCTTCTTTTTGACCAAATGGATGGTTATGAAATAACTGTATTCTATTAGCATCAAACGCTTCTCTTGTTTCTAACAAATCTGCTTCATTTATTGGTAATGTTTGAGAAGCAATGTTTAGTGTTTCTTGTGCCGAATAGTCTAATGTTATACTTTCTACTATAGGTGTGTAAGGTTCGTTTGGAATTAAAGGGTCGTCCTTGCTTGTTAATGCTAAAGCATAGAGTCTTGGATATATTTCATGAAGAAATGTTTCTTCTAGCGACAAACGCATTGGCCCTGCTTTATCTATTTTAAAGACAGAGTTGTTTGTCCATTTAATATTACTTTCAAAATCTTCTGTTTCCTCATTTGTTTTGGGGTCTTTTATTTTTGTAAATAATATTTGCGGTATTGCTTCTATACTCCATTCTTCTTTATGAAGTAATGCTTTTTCTGCTTTAAAATGGCTGTTGCTTGTTACTATAAACTTATCATTACTTATTGCTATTGGTTTTCCTTTTCCATCTTTAAGTACAAATTGACTTGGTTTGGTTGCTAACTTTTGTGTTTTTAAATAGGCTTCATACCAAGTTTTAAAGTCTTCTGGTGTATTTTTCCATTTTAAATTAACGTTTATCTTGTTCCAATTTTTAGAAAATACTTCTGGGTAGTCTATATAAAAGTTTGAGTTTTTAACTGGTTTTGTACTAAATGGATAAAATGGTTTTACTGTTTTTAATACTCCATTATCATTTTCTAGTAACAACGATTTTGCGCCTTCTACATTTACATTTACAGTAATTTTACTAACTATTCTATTTACTATAGCACTATAAAACTTGTATCCTTTTTGGTTTGCTGTATCTATAGTAAAGCATACTAAAGGAAATTCTGTATTGTATTTTTTTAATAAGGTTTCCTCGTTATAATTAACTAAAGCGTCTGTGTCTTTACTTAATTGAAATACTAATTTTACTGATTGGTTTGATGGAATAGCTGTTACAGATTCTCCTGTAATACCCTCTATTTTAAGTCCTGGTATGTCTATCCATTTTTTAGTACCACTTGCTTTAATAGATAGAATGTTGTCTAAATCTGTAGCTGTAAAATTACTTATATTGTTTTTATTTACTTCTGCTTTTTCTTCAGTAAAGTCTATTGTTATTTCTACTGTTCTTAATCCTTCTTTTAAATTAAGTAAAGGGGATGCAATGGCAAATCCAACCTGCGCATTTTCTAACTCTGAATACGCTTCGTTTTCTGCCGAAGTATAACCAAAAGGATACCAATAGGGTGCTTCTTCTGGAAGGGCTTCTTTTACTCCATCTAATGTATTTGCTACTCGACTTACTTTAAACTCTGGTACGTTAGTACCTTTAAAATTAGGGTCACTGTTTTTTAAACCATTATAAACTGTTTTTAAACTTGCTACACTTGCTTTATTTACAATTAACTCCTCTTCTGTTTTATATTCTCTTGGGTTGCCTTCATTATCTTTTTTAGCATTTAAAGCTGTTTTTGTTTTTATTTGCTCTTCACTACTTTTTTTGGCTAATTCAAAAATAACGTGAACCTTATCT